>CAYRKA010000114.1:0-6366 GCA_964424785.1 uncultured Lachnospiraceae bacterium
TCAGGCCACACTTCTGGCTTTGCGCACCATTTCAGTCGGCTCTATTTTACAGAAACCCTGACCATCTGGAATGACAGCGGCAACAGTTCACCCGATACTATGCCATCCCGCACAGTGAAATTATCGATATTCCGCGGTCTTATCAGGTCATGCTGCACCTGATTCGTCGCCTTTCTGTCAGCATGCTGCAGGACGCGGGCTTCAATGATCCGGCCTGTCTCAAACATCTGTAGCTCAAGCGATATTTCCGCCACCTCTTCCCCACGGTTGACAGCAAAGAATACAAGCTCCTCCCGTTCCCTGTTCCAGACCGCCACATGGTCGACGTACGGCACCTCGTCAAAGTCCTCCGTCCGGTACGATGGCCCGCTCATGCGCGTATCCATCACAGTCCCCCGACCATATCGCGCCATCAATGCAAACGGATAAAACACAGGCTGTACCCAGACGCCTCCGCAGCGCTCCGTCATGATGCAGGCACTGATGTTCGTCAGCAAGGATTGGCAGGCAATCCTGACACGTCCTGAAAAACGCAACAGGTTCATCAACATACTTGCAAACAGCAGCGCATCCTCCATCGTATAGACCTGCTCGCTGAAGGACGGGGCGACCTGCCATGGATTATCCTCCACTGTCCTCTGTACCACCGTATCTGGAATGGACCAGACGCCCCACTCGTCAAAGCAGATATTCACCTGTTTCCGCGAATGCTGCTGCACCATCACCGCGTCGCACAGCCCGCTCACTGTCCTGATATACCGCTCCATATCGAGCGACTGCGCAAGAAAGCAGGCTGTCCCCTTCTCCTGCCCGCCGTAATACTGGTGGAGCGAAATGTAATCAGCGCAGTCATATACATAGGAAAGGACTGTCCGCTCCCACTCTCCGAAGGTCGTGTTCGTCGACATGGAGCTGCCGCAGACGACCAGCTCGATCGAGGGGTCGAGCAACTTCATCGCCTTGCCGGTCTCATACGCAAGCCGCCCATACTCATCCGCAGTCTTGTGCCCGATCTGCCAGTCTCCGTCCATCTCGTTCCCGAGGCACCATGTCCGGATCCCGTATGGCTTATCGTGCCCATACTCCCGGCGCAGGTCACTGTAATACGATCTTCCCGGGAAATTACAGTACTCCAGCAGGGCGACCGCGTCCTCCAGCCCTCTCGTGCCGAGGTTGACTGCCCATATCGGAGCGACCGCAGCCTTTGCCGCCCACTTCATGAACTCGTCCGTCCCGACTTCGTTCGTCTCAACACTTTTCCACGCGAGATCGAGCCTGCGCGGGCGCTGCGCTACTGGGCCTATGCCATCACGCCAGTCATAACCCGAAACGAAGTTCCCTCCCGGATAACGCACTGCCGTCACGCCCATCTCCCTGACCTTTGCCAACACGTCTGTCCGAAAGCCGTCCTCATCAGCGCACGGATGACCCGGCTCGTAGATACCCGAATAGACAACACGCCCCATATGCTCGACAAAGGAACCGTAAATCCGCAAGTCGATCTCATCTTTGATAAATTTTCTATGTATCAGTATGCTCGTTTTTTCCATGATAACCTCTTCACGATATCCTTTTCAATGCTCTCCTGGCCACCATGCAAATCCCATGGCAAACCAACTCCGAAAATGGCATTTTGTATCCCATAAATCGCATCCTTGCAGCCCCGGCATCAAATGTCCGGCTGCTACTCCTTCATGCCTGAAGTCGCGATGCCCTCCATAAAGAAGCGCTGTCCGAACAGGAACAAAAGCAGCAGAGGCGCGATTGATATTACAGTCGCCGCAAGCGTCGGGCCGAACTTGATCGAATTGCTGCCAACCAGAATCGCCAGGCCGGCCGACAGCGTGCGCATCTCAGCGGAGCTTGTCAGCATCATCGGATACAGCAGATCGTTCCAGTTATTCATAAAATGGTAGATACCAAGCGTCACAATCGCAGGCTTCGACAGCGGTACGATAATCCTGGTGTAGATCCCCCATTCCTTCATCCCGTCAATCCGCGCAGCTTCGTCAAGCGACTGCGGGATCCCTGAAAAAAACGACGTCAGCATATAGATCCCATAAGCGCTCGCCGCGCGAGGCAGGATCAATCCGACATAAGTATTGAGCATCCCAAGCGTAAATTCCTCCAGATACAGCGGGATCATCACGACCTGGAACGGGATCATCATCGTCAGCAGGATGATCCCGAAAATCACCTTCCTGCCCCTGAATTTCATGCGCGCGAACGCATAGGCAGCCATTGAGTCGATAAACAGGCTGATCACCGTCACTCCACCGGCAAAAAGGACTGTATTCCCCAGCATTCGGAGCACCGGGATCGTCTTCACAACATAACGGTACTGCACAGTAAGCCACTCGGCCGGGAAGAAATGCGGAGGCCAGCGGATCACATCCGCGTCCGACTTGAATGAGGCTACGAACAGCCACAACAACGGCAGCACCACGAGCAGCGCAATCACCAGCAGAACAATATAGCCGACAGCAGAAAATATTCCGGTCTTCCGATTCTTCATTCCGCGCCACCTCCCTGTCCGAACGCATATTTTCTCATAACAAATGTGATAATCGCAATCATGGCAAACAGATAAATCGCAATCGACGATGCATATCCGAGGTCATATGGCGCTGTCTGGAAACCGCGGTTGTAAATATATCCGACCAGTGTCTCCGTACTGTTCTGCGGCCCGCCTCCCGTCATGACATAGATCTGGTCAAAGACCTGCAGCGACATAATCAGCGTCGTCACGGTGCAAAAGCCGATTGTCTCGCGGATACCGGGGATCGTCACGTACAAAAACTTCTGGAGTCCGCCCGCCCCGTCGAGTTCCGCCGCCTCATACAGGGACTGCGATACACCGAGCGCCGCAGCGGAAAGCACGGTCAGCGTGTATCCGAAGCCCTTCCATACAGTCACCAGAATGACCGTCGGCATAGCCCAGGTCGTGCTGGCGAGCAGATTCGGCACTTCTATCCCAAGCCTGCCCAGAAGGTACGGCAGCATTCCGTAATTGCCGTTCAGAAGCATTGACCACATGATACTGACCGCCGTCATAGAGCAGACGTACGGCAGATAAAACGTGGTGCGCAGCAGCTTGTGCAGCCTAGTGTTTTTCGTCATGAACATCACGAGCACGAGCGCCAGCAGCACTTGCAAAGGCACCTCGAGCAGCGCAAAATAAAAAGTATTGAGCGTCGCATTGCCGACCCTTGGATCCTGAAGTATCTTCAGATAATTTTTTGCACCTGCAAACGAGATGTCGTTCATATAGATATCAATATTCATCAGACTGATCCCGAATGCACCGAACAACGGAATAAACACAAACATTGTCAGGATCAGTAATGCAGGCGCCAGGAAAAGGTAAGCCGTCATCTGGTTTTTCTGTTTACTGCTTCTCATGTTTTGACTCCCAACCCGGCAGAAAGGGCAGGACAATACCGCCCCTGCCGCATATCACTACGAAAGTACTCTTTTCCGCGAAACGGAAAACTGAATTCAGGGATAAACCATGCGCAGTGGTACTCCCAAAGCGCATGGGTTCCTTTTACTGGCCTGCGATGATCCCGTCAAGCGTATCCGATGCAGCCTGCAGGCTTTCTGCTACATCTGCCCCGGAGAGGATCTTCTCCATCATTGGCTGCATCACATCATTGTCAATCTGGCTGCCGATCGCAAGTCCCAGATGCCAGTCGCGACCGATCTCAGAAGCCTTTGAAACGCTGCTGAGGATTTCGTTCGCCTGGATCTCCTCGTCCTCAAGGACAGAGTATGACCATACCGGGAAACCATTGCGGTTCGACCATTCCTTCAGCGTCGCATCCGACAGCCAGTATGCCATGAATTTATAGACAGCCGCCCTCGTAGCGTCATCCGCACCCTTTGTCAGCATATAAGAGCAGCCGCCCTCCGGCGAATAAGCGCCGTCGCTGCCAGCCGGGATTGCCGTGATGCCGTAGTTAACGCCAAGCTGTGTCAGGCCGTTGATATTCCACGGGCCGCTCGTGTACATTGCAAGCTGTCCGCCCTGGAACATCGTATCAGCATCGACCGCTGTCAGCCCTTCCGGCGAAACACCCTCATTCAGCGCCATGTCCTGCAGCCATGTAAGCGTATCGATATTTTCCTGGGAGTTCAGTTTGTTCTCCGTACCCTCAACATTGATCACGTCACCGCCGTTCGCCCAGAGATATTCGCAGTATGACGCGTAATCATACGGGATCCCGAGGCCATACTGGTGCTTGTCCGCATCCGTGCAGGCGATCGCCGCCTCCTTCAACTCGTCCATCGTCGTCGGCGGTGTCTCCGGATCCAGGCCGGCTGCCTCAAAAATGTCTTTGTTATAGTACAGATACTGGAGATTATACTGCATCGGCACACCATACAGTGTATCGTCGATGTAGGACTTCGCTACCACGTTCTCATAGAAATTGGCCTCGTCAACTCCTTCCGTCTCCCAGAAGTCGCTGATGTCCTCAATCAGGCCATTTTCCGCGTACTGCTTCAGGTACTCGATCCCAACCAGCACAAAGGACGGCCCGGTGCCTGTCGTAACTGCCGTCGGAAGCTTTGACTGGAGTGTCGCGTTATCCATGATGTCGATCTCGACCGTTATGTTATCTGTATTTGTCTCGTTGTAATTGCTGATGATCTCGCGCAGCACATCTCCATCAGAGCCGGTGAACGGCGCCCACACAGACAGTGTGATTGGATCCGCCTCAGCAGCAAAGCTCTGCGTCCCTGCAAACATGGAAGCCGTAAGAGCCGCCGCCAGCACTACAGATACCATTTTCTTTTTCATTCTTCTACCTCCGTTTTTTGTGTGTTTTGACCATAGTTTTATTTGCGTACACGTGTACATTTTTGCTTAAATAAAAAAACGACAGATCGTTTTATCTTAATGTCATCTATTTTTATTTGCGTACACGTGTACTCTCATGTTCACATTCTACACTTTGTACAAATCCATGTCAAGGTTTTCTAAAAAAAAGAACATACAAAATGTGAGGGCTTGTTTTGTGAAATGTGCATAAAACGAGCCGCACCTATTCTTTATCCGGATTTTTATATGATTTACCGCTTCCTTTAAGGCGTGTGCAAACGTCTCATTTTCGTCTGTATATTTGGCTTCAAACACCATCACCCTTCGCTTACGCTTCTCCTTAACTACCACATCTGGTCTGCCGTCCCCGTACTCACGATTAGACTCAACAACGTATCCGGCGCCTGCAAATCCTGAACCACCCAACTACGGAGTCCCGGAAGATTCCCTTTATCTCTTCATTTGGGTTCCGCAGCAGGGTCTGTGAGCAATGCGGCAACATGATTCAGCACATCCCATGGGCAGTAAACATCAACACTGCCGAACCGATATCCATCATACCATGTGCGTACCTCGTCAGCATGATCTGTGAAACCCGTTGCTGCGAGCAATGCGAGTACCTCCGGTTCCGTAAATCCAATCCCTTCCTCGAATCGATTCACAGTGATCGTGTTCGCAACGAGATTATTGATGCCTGTGAAAATGCCCTCCCTGGAGATTTTAAGGCATCCTGTCACTATCCCAAATTTCAGGTATGGATTGGTTTTCATGGCCGCGCCAAACAATGTGCGAATGATATCAAGCATCTCTGTGTAATAGCCGTGTTCATGCGCTTTGGCAAGAGGAACATCATACTCATCAATCAGGAGCCTGTCTCCTATCTGCCACAGCAGAACTTGTACTTCTTGCCGCTGCCGCATGGGCACGGATCGTTGCGCCCGATCTTCTTTGGCTTGACGATCGTATTCATCTTCTTGGCTTGCTGATAAAGCTCTTTTCTCTTCGCCTCGTCAAAGATCTGATCCCATGCCGGGAGCTTGTACAGCCAGTCGGCCTTTGCGTCAACCATGTTCTTGTAGAGCATCTCATTATCGAAATCAAGGCTGACAACTGTATCCTCCTCCATCTCCTCGATCGGATTCGGCGTCTTCAGGCTGTCATTGATGCCGTCAAGGAAACCGACCATCTTCAGGACAGGGATCCCGTACTTCTCGGCAAGCTCCTTCACCGTGCCAGAGACAGCCTCCTCCGGGCTCGCGAGAAGCTGCTCGTAAATCCCCTTCTCCGTAAGAAAATAATCTGACCAGAACTGCTGGAGCTGCTTTTTATCAGTCTCCTGAGAGTATGCTGTCTCTCTCCATGTCTGCAATAATCCCATCTTATCTACCATCCTTTGCTTACTTATATTAATAGGAAACAACATTATTTATGCCGTTTACTATAATTATACAAGTAACTCATTTATTTTTCATTCAGATAAAGATATCACAGCAGTCACGATCTGTCAACTTATTAACAAAAAGTCACATAGTTCTCAGGCACAG
>CAYRKA010000115.1:0-3994 GCA_964424785.1 uncultured Lachnospiraceae bacterium
CTGCGACCTCTCGGCCCCCAGCCGAGCGCGCTACCAAGCTACGCCATACCCCGAAGCAGCTCTATTCTACAGGAAAACGATTCAGTTGTAAAGTAAAAAAATAATTTTATAAAATCCTTGCCGCTCCGTGTGATCGGATAGGGGAGATTTATCGGCTCTATCCGATCATTGGAAAGATCGGTTCAGAACAACCGCTCCGGATAAATTCCAGCCTCGATCAGCCCGCGAAGCGCCTGCTTCACAAACGGCACATCCTCGCGGAACGTTACTCCGAACCAGTGGTCATTTGATGGCAGCACGCTCAGGTCAACCCGATGCGCCTTGATCAGGCCGTCAACGATCGTAGGCAGAAGATATTCTGATTTGAGGTCGGTTCCCGACGGGCCGCTGAGGAACTGCATAAAGCCCTGTGCAAGTTCGTCGATAAAATCCGGCGTAAATCCCCAGAAATTCATCGAGACAAGGCTCTCCGGGTCAAGTGCGGCCTGCGTGCCGTCTTCTCTGAGGATTGCCGCACCCCCGGAGGTCTTGATAATATTCCGTGTCTCACAGATCTCAGCGAGCTCGCCCGCCTCACTCATATGGCAGATCCCGCGCGTCACGCCGCCGTACTCGGAGAGCGTATTCTTAAGCACGAAACCGGCCATGCAGAACTGATAAGCGCCTAGCCTGCCGGTATGCTCCTGGACGAGATAACCATGTACCTTGCGGAATGCGTCTTTCCCATAATAATCGTCTGCATTGATAACCGCGAACGGCTCCTGCACGATACCGCGGCAGGCGAGAATCGCCTGCCCCGTCCCCCAAGGCTTTGTCCTGCCCTCCGGCAGAGTAAACCCTTCCGGCAAGTCATCCAGCTCCTGAAATGCGTAGGCGACCGGGATACGGCGCGCGATACGGTCGCCGATAATCTCACGGAAATCTGCGTCCATATCCTTTCGTATCACAAAAACCACCTTGTCAAAGCCTGCCTCCATTGCATCGTGAATCGAGTAATCCATGATAATCTCTCCGCACGGTCCGAATGAAGTAAGCTGCTTGATACCTCCTCCAAACCGGCTGCCGATCCCGGCTGCCATGATGACTAATGTTGTATTCTTCATTTCCTCTCCCTGTGTAAGAGCGGCGCAGCAGAAAAAGCTGCGCCGCAGATCGATCAGTTCCTTTTTAATATTAGATAGATTCTAACACATATGAGAGAAAAAGTCTACAGCATAAGTGGCAAGAGAATGATCTTCTTCGCCGGTACCGCCGCTTATCCCGACTGCGCCGCACAGCACACCGTCTCTCATGAGAGGAATCCCGCCTCCGATCAGCGTAATCCGCCCGCCCTCGAGATGGTCGATCCCATAGAAGGTTTGGCCTGGCCCGGCGAGCTTCGCGAGCTCAATCGTCGGCATTTTCACAGCAACTGAGGTGTATGCCTTTTTCTGCGCAGCATCATAGCTGACCAGGAATGCTCCGTCCATCACATGTACCGCAACCGGATTGCCATGCGCATTGCAGATACAGATCACAGCCTTCGCCCCGCGCCTGGCCGCCTCCTGTTCCACGGCATCGATCACAAGCTTTGCCTGAGCAAGCGTAATCTCCCGTGCCAGGCCAAGCTGGCTTATGACCTGCCGCACGATCTGCTGCATATCCTTATTATCCATAGATGTACCTCCGTCTGGTATCATGTTTCGAATCCAACATCATTATATCGGAGCACCTGGTAAAAGTCAACGCTTTGTGTCTGATTATTTTGATTTATGTGGGATTTCCGTTATAGTGAAAGCGAGAGCCATATATTGCGCTGCCGGAAGATATGATTCATGTGCAGAAGCAGGAGAGAAATATCGGGTCGCCTACTTGTATTATTTACGAGAATATGCAATAATAAATCTCATTGCAGAGAAAATGAACGAAAATAAGTAATCTGTGCCGGCTGTATGGGACGGCACTGCCGGTTGCGTATGAAAGGAGAATACGGACAGATGGAATACAGGCTGGCAGAGAAAACACTGGAAAGCTTCACAGGGAAATCAGGTATGCCCCGCAAAATCCTGTCTTCTATGCAGGGACGGCACGGGAAATCCTCTGCCCAGGTGCAGCTGACGCTGATAAAGAAGCTCTCTGGGACGCGGTATCCGCAGCGCGGGCGGACGGCTTTTCCGAAGAAGCCCATAAAGGGTTTGCGACGCAGATATCAGCAGGCGGTGTCAGCCTTACGGGTGGCCAGAGGAAGCGTTCGTGCACTGCGGTCGATCTTCCGGGAAAGGAAAAAACTGTACTCCCAGATGGCGCCGCTTCGGCGCTGGGTGAGCGGACGGCTGCGCCGCTTCGCACGTCACTGTCTTTGCGGTTTGCCGGTACTGCGGCGCTTGCTGTGACAGGGAATATTGAGCTGTGAAACATACACCTGCAGGAAAGGATTACAGATATGGGAGAAAACAACAGATCTGACGAAAAGGCGGTGCTTGAGCTTGCGATGCAGGCCGGCCATATCCTCCTGGAGAACGGCGCTGAGATTTTCCGCGTGGAGGAGACAATGGATCGGATCTGCCGCCACTATGGCATACGGTCCGCAAACGCGTTTGTGCTGAGCAACGGTATTTTTATGACCGCCGGGGACGAACGGGACCATTTTTTCGCGAAAGTACAGCATATCCCGGTCAGCGGATCGCACCTTGATAAAGTCGCCGCAGTGAACCAGCTTTCCCGTGAGATCGTGGAGGGAAAGCATACGATTGGTGAGGCCTGTACCCGGATCGAAGAGATCCGCCGAATGCCGGAAAAACGGAAAAGTGTCCGCATCCTTGCGTCGGGCGCCGGCAGCGCGGCGTTCTGCGTGCTGTTCGGCGGCAGCCTGCGCGACGCGGTCTGCGCATTTGCGGCAGGGGTAGCGTTGTACCTGTATATCCTGTGGGTTGCCGATTTGTATCTTTCCAGGATCGTCGGCAATATCCTCGGCGGTGCCCTTGTGACAGTGCTCTCGAGCATCCTCTGCCTGATCGGAATTGGAGAGCACCTGAATTTTATGATAATCGGCGCGATCATGCCGTTGATCCCGGGAGTTGCGTTCACAAACGGCATCCGGGATGTGGCAGATGGTGATTATATTTCGGGTTCCGTGCGGATTCTGGATGCGATGCTCATATTTTTCTGCATCGCGATCGGCGTCGGCATCGGCATAACGACCCTTGGCCGTATCACAGGAGGTGCCCTGCTATGATCAAAGAGATTCTTGCGGCAATGGCCGGGACAGTTGCGTTTTCCGCGCTGTTTGGCGTCCCTGCGTGCTACTATGTATATTGTGGGGTGACTGGAGGAGCGGGATGGGCCATCTATCAGTTCTGTGCCGGTTATTTTGGGGAGGCGGAGTCCTGCCTGGCCGCTGCGATGGCGGTTGTGCTGCTTTCGCGTTTTCTGGCGATCTGGAAGTGCTGCCCTGTGACGATCTTCCTGATTTCCGGTATTTTCCCGCTGGTCCCGGGAGCCGGGATTTACTGGACATCCTATTATCTCGTGACGAATCAGCTTCGGCTTGCCGGCAGCACCGGGTATCAGGCGGTCAAGAACGCGGCGGCAATTGTGCTTGGGATTGTATTTGTTTTTGAACTGCCGCAGCAGTTTTTCCTGAAAATCCTGGGGCGGAACGATAAAATCCTTCATCCGGGATGGAAACCCCGCAAGAAAAGTGGTTGACAAAACAGGATTTCAATGGTAGATTAGTAAAAACAAAACGAACCGAAATGCAAGGACGGAGAATAGTACGCTGATTATCTTTTTTCAGAGAGGCGCCGGTAGGTGTGAGACGCCAGAAGATACCAGAGGAACTCGCTCCCGAGCGGCTGCCCCAAATCCCGTATCCGGGAGAGTAGATGCAGACGGTTTCCCCGGCCGTTATCATGGGAAGGATATACGACGTCAGTCCGTATCCGCAGAGTGTATGAGCAATCATAAATCAGAGTGGTACCGCGAAAGGTTCAGAATCTTCCGTCTCTTGGCATAG
>CAYRKA010000115.1:4094-6309 GCA_964424785.1 uncultured Lachnospiraceae bacterium
AGAGGAGAAATGAATCATGATGAATCACAGGAAGTATACCAGGCAGTATTTTATGCCGCCGGTGCGCAGCATGAAGTGGGCGGAGAAGGAATATGTGGACCATGCGCCGGTATGGTGCAGCGTTGACCTGCGTGACGGTAATCAGGCGCTCATCGTCCCGATGTCGCTTGAGCAGAAGATCAGCTTTTTCAAGCTGCTTGTAAAGGTAGGCTTCAAGGAGATCGAGGTAGGCTTTCCGGCTGCCTCCGATACGGAGTACCAGTTCTTGCGCGCATTGATCGAGCAGGGTCTGATCCCGGATGACGTGACGGTACAGGTGCTGACCCAGGCGAGGGAGCACATCATCCGCAAGACGTTCGAGGCACTTAAGGGCGCCAAAAACGCCATTGTGCATGTCTACAATTCCACGTCGGTCGCGCAGCGCGAGCAGGTGTTCCATATGTCAAAGGAGGAGATCCTGCAGATCGCGGTCAACGGTGCGAAGCTGCTGAAGCAGCTCTCGGACGAGGAAGGTGCGGATTACAGATTTGAGTACAGCCCGGAAAGTTTCACCGGCACAGAGGTTGATTACGCTGTTGAAGTCTGCAATGCCGTGCTTGACGTATGGCAGCCGACGGAGAACCGCAAAGCAATCATCAACCTGCCGAGCACGGTCCAGATGTCAATGCCTCACGTTTATGCGAGCCAGATCGAGTATGTCAACGATCATCTGAAGTATCGCGGCAATGTGGTTCTTTCACTGCATCCGCACAATGACAGGGGCAGCGGCATCTCGGATGCCGAGATGGGAATGCTGGCCGGGGCGGACCGTATCGAGGGTACGCTGTTCGGCAACGGCGAGCGCACAGGTAATGTCGATATCGTGACGCTTGCACTGAATATGTATGCGCAGGGCGTTGATCCTGAGCTTGATTTCAACGACATGACGGCTGTGACCGAAGCGTATGAGGAGTACACCGGCATGAAGGTAGACGAGCGCAGCCCGTACGGCGGAGCGCTTGTGTTCGCGGCGTTCTCCGGCTCCCATCAGGATGCGATTGCGAAGGGCATGAAATACCGCGAGGAGCATAATTGCGAGACATGGACCGTGCCGTATCTGCCGATCGATCCGAACGATATCGGCCGCTCGTATGACGCGGATGTGATCCGCATCAACAGCCAGTCCGGCAAGGGCGGCGTCGGCTATATCCTGGAGCAGCACTACGGCCTGAAGCTCCCGAAGAAGATGCGGGAGGCGATGGGCTACGCGGCGAAAGGAGTTTCCGATTCTCTGCACAAGGAGCTGATGCCGGACGAGATTTTCCGCCTGTTCAAGGACAAATTCGAGAATATTACGGAGCCGTACAAGATCGAAGAGGTACATTTCAAGCAGCATAACGGCATTATCGCGGAGGTGACCGCGACGTATGACGGCAAGAGGAATGTGATCGTCGCGTCCGGGAACGGCCGCCTGAACGCGGTGAGCAACGCGATGAAGCGCCATTTCCGCCTCGAGTATGACCTCGTGACGTATGAGGAGCACGCGCTTGAGCAGAGCTCGAGTTCACGCGCGATCGCCTATGTCGGTATCCGCGACAGGGAGGGGAGGCTGCACTGGGGCGCGGGTCTCGACGTCGATATCATCAAGGCATCGATCGATGCGCTTCTGACGGCGATCAATCATATGTCAGAATCATCCGCAAAATAGCAGACAGAATGAAGGCGCTGTGTAAAAATGAGGCAGTCGTTTTTCACAGCCCCTTCTTTGTTGTTTCTTCTCCGCATTTCCCTGGTCTCCGCATTTCCTTAACAAAAACTCTTAATTCTGGCAGGCTTTATTGGTATGCTGTTTTACAGTGTCGTATGTTTCTGACATTATATGTGTATTTATTCACGGCAGGAGGAGAAAATGAGAAGGTTAAACGGTCTGGTCACAGCGTTTCTGGCCATATTGTGTGCTGCGGGTGTGGCGGCTGCAATACTGTTTCTGCGTCAGGAGGATAAAGCTGCCGGGCTGCGTCAGGAAAAGGTGGCAGAGCTGGCTGAAAAGCTGCAGCCGATCAATGACAAGCGCGGGGACTGACAGAATAAGGAAAAGGAATGGCAGGTACAGCTTACCGAGGGAACGAAGGGCAGGACGTGCATCCAGCCTGGCTTTGACAATATGAGCGCAGTGCAGATATTCATGGCGGCGGCTTTCGCTGTACTCGGTATCTGTGCGTACAGGAAGAACAGG
>CAYRKA010000116.1:0-6298 GCA_964424785.1 uncultured Lachnospiraceae bacterium
GAATACTTCGGTGATTGTAGCTTCTATTGTTAAGTTTTTGCTTGGGCAAGGTTGTTGGGTTCCGGCACGGGCAGAGGAGAAAGAGGGGCGTGAGACGGGGGAAATGAAAAGGTAGAGTAAAGATTTCTCCAATATGAGAAAAATTTTTCAAATAGGTATTGCGATTTCCGAAATAATTGAATATAATGAGTGTACAATAAAGATGCTGCCTGAGAGCAGGGCAGCCACAAATAAGACGGCTCAATAGATGATTCTCCTTGTAGAGCGCAAGGAGATTAATCAAAAGAAGGCTCAATGGATTGTACCCTCTGCGTATGCGGAGGGTATTTTTTTTACTGAGGTGACATATGAAGTTAAAAATACTTTCTAAAGAATTTTATGATACATATGCGGATTGGCCGGAAATACTGAAAAAAAGAAAACAGGCCTTATGCCTGTCTTACGATAGAGTTTGACGGCACACTGTTCGCGATCCCGTTCAGGCACCACATCAGGCACCAGTATGCATTCCATACAATCGGCGAAGCTGGGCTTGATTTTTCAAAAGCTGTAGTGGTTACAGAATCCAGATTTCTTTCCGACGATTGCCCGACAGTTGAAAGCAGGGAATTCGCCGTTGTAAAAAGAAACGAGCAGAAAATCCTATACAGTTTCCGCCAATATGTGAACCAGTACAAGAGGGCAATGAAAAATAAAAACAATCCACGGAGTAGGGGGATATTGAAATACAGCGCATTGCAGTATTTTGAAAAATGTCTTTGATTTATGATTATTGCCCTGACAATATAATATGCTTGCCCGGGCAGCCGGGAGGGCGTGCGTGCCATCCGTCCTGAGTCTTGACAGGAGAATGATGCTTATGAGTACATACGAGGAATTTATGGTTATACTGACCGCCAGTCTTTTAAATCGTAGCAATTCTAGTCTGAAAAATAAGTAAGCCGCCCTGCTCCTTGGCCGGATGGGCGACTTACCGAGATCGTTATAATTCGCCGGGACGGATAGGCCTAATCTATCTTCCGGCTGTCCTGTTAAGCATATTATAGGGCGGCAGAAGCAAATTATCAAATATAAAAACAGCCCCTGCGCCAACAGGGACTGCCCCGCAAGACTGCAGCACAGTGGATTGTGCCATGATCCTGCTCCGTATGCTGATCATACCACAATCCTCCGGCATCTGTAAAGATGCGATTTTACACCAAAGGAGGAAAACCAATGCCAAATAGAAAGAAACACCCGCGCCTGCCGAACGGCTACGGCTCGATCCGCTACCTCGGCAGTGGGCGCAAGAACTCTTATGGGGTCTACCCGCCAGCCAACAGGACAGACACGCATGGCAACTACCTGCGCCCAGAGGCGATCTGCTACGTTGATGACTGGTATGTCGGATTTGCAGTCCTGAATGCATGGCACGCCGGCAGTTACAAGCTGGGGGATGAGGTGCTGTTCCGCCAGTACCGCCGGGAATCCACTGCCGACCTGAAATACCAGGACCTGCAGGACGTCGTGGACGGCTGCGGGCTGAAGTTGGCGACAAAGGAGAACATAGCGTCATTATTGAAGCAGGTGTACAAGTACGCCAATATGCAGGAAATCTGCGCAAGGAACCCGGCAGAGCACGTCACGGCATCCGGCGAGGAGGACGAGCACGGCGTCCCCCTCAGCGACGAGGACCTGGCTGCGCTATGGGGACGCAAGGATGACCCGACAGTGGAGATGATCCTTATCATGTGCTACTCCGGCTACCGCATCACGGCGTACAAAACGCTGGAGGTCAACCTTGACGGGAGGTACTTCCGCGGCGGCGTGAAGGCCAAGGCCGGGAAAAACCGCGTCGTGCCGATCCACTCCGCCATATTGCAGGCCGTCCAGGCGCGGATGGGGCATTCCTTCGGCGCGGACATCACAAACGGCATTTACGGGCACAGGACGCTGGATGGGCTGCGGGCGGAGATCGAGAAGATCAAGGTCTGAGCCAGGGTATTTTTTTGGTACTTTTTGTTATCACCTTGTTACCATTGGAACCCATTAAACGCGAAAAAACAGAATTGTTCAAAAAGACATGAAAGTCTGTTTTTCCTTGTAAATAAAGCATTTTGTCCGATGTTTGCGGTATTTTGTTGAATTGTCAGAATTAGATTTTCCTTAAGGATCGGATAGGGGAGAGCTATCGACCCTATCCGCCGCGCCGAGGGCGTGCTGCCTTCAGGCAGCTATCTTCCTCACGCCCTCGTGCGCATAAAAACGCCCCCGGCCAACCGCGCTGCCGGTCCGCCAGGGGCAATCTCTGCCTGCTCATCCGCCCTCAGAAGGGCGATTCTGCCTCATTCTGCTGAAAACAGATTCTTGTTCACATATCCGATCGTGCCGTTGTAACTGATTTTGTACCAACGGTCCGTATAACCGACTGCCGTCACGCTCGTGCCGGAGGCAATCGTATTAATGATCTCCCCATCCTGGGCCGGGGTCTGGCGCATATTCGCGCCCGCCGTCGCCACAATCGGGAACTGCTCTGCGTAGGACTCCACGCCGTATTCCAGATCGACGGACGAACTGCCTGTATCAACAGCAGCGCTGTCTGTGCCAGTACCTGCCGAAGCTGTATCATCCGTGCCTGTACCTGTCTCGCCTGCAAGCTGCGCGCGCTCCTCCTCCGTCTTCGGTGCAACCTCTGACTCGGACATGAACTGCTTCGAAACGTAGCCGTGGCTGTCATATCCGTCCACGTCAACCTTGTACCAGTTCGGCGTCTCACCGACAACGGTCACGCTCTCGCCCTGGTCAAAGCTGTCAAAGATATTGTCGCTGGTCGACGTATCCGGCGCCTCCCGGACATTGATGTCATCCATCGCATACATGGTCTTGAGTTGGTCATACTCGGTCTCCTGCGCCAGCTCCTCATCAGCTGTCAGGATCTGCGGCTGCGTCTCTGACTCTGTCGGAGGCTCCGTCTCCGTCACCGGCTGCGTCTCACTCTCTGTCTGTGTCTCGGACTCCGTCGGCTCTTCCGTGGGAGCCTCTGTAGGAGCTTCCGTCTGAACCTCTGTCACAGCCTCCGTCTGCGGCTCCTTCTTCAGTTTATCACAGCCTGTCATCAGCACCGCTACGGAGCATGACAGCAGCACCGCCAACAGGATCCTTCTGCTCTTATTCCTCATCTGTTTGCCCTCCTCATTGTTTATAATACTCCCGCAAATTACCGCAGCCCGCATACACCATCCAATCGGACAGGGGAAATTCATCAGCCTGATCCGCCCACTTGCGCTCACTATAGCACGCATTCATCCGAATGGCAAGAGTTATCACAAAATTTTTAAATTTTTTAAGTTTTTATTACATACCCTGTTGTGAAACCACAGTAATGCTTTGCCTGTCCCTATTGTTTCGATTCTAACATATTTTATGCATATGCCGCAAGCACAAAATTGGCAGGGCCATATAAACGCATTCCCACGTACTTTGTACTATTTTACCTTCTTCCATGACAGCTTCCCCTTCGCTGCTGTCAGCTTATAGCGGGCAGAACACTGGTATTTCTGCAAAGCCGAATCCGCATCGGCCATATAGTACTGGGACGACGGGTTATTTTTCCAGAAGGTTGCGTCACAGCGGTACCATTTCCCGCCTTTTTTAATCTCTGCCCAGCCGTGGGCGCTCAGGCCGGAGGAGGTTTTGATTTTCCCGACTGCCACACGGCTCTCATATCCTAGCACTTTTGCAAAGTATGCTACAGCAGACGCGTGGCGGTAACAGTTGCCCTGCTTTTTTGTCAGCATTTCCAGGGCATAGCCCGGCATTTTGGATGCGGAAGGCTTATCATAGGCACGTGCGTATTTTCCCTGACGGCACAAAGCCTGAAAACATTGTTCCAGTTTTTTGCTTCTGGACGAACCTGTTTTTATATTTTTCATGACAAACGCCACCACGGCCTTCGTCGTCTTGTCCGTTACCCGCACGCCTTTGGCGTCTACATAATAATATCCGCTCTTTTGGACCCCGGCAATCGTATTCCGCAGAAGCACGCCTTTATTGGATTTCGTTTTGTTAAAATAATACGTTTTCCCGTCGATTTTCTTCCAGCCTGTTACTTTTTCTCCGTCGGAATAGTAACAGGTCTTGCCATTTTCCTTATACCATCCTGGTCCATATTTCCCTGTATTTCCTCTCCTTCAGGTTATTTCCATTTTCCGTTTCGTCTATTACAAGTGTGGAGTTTCACTCTTAGCAAAATTTTCGTGTCCTCGCAGACTTTGCAGCAGAGTGCAAAATCCCGGGCGAACTGTTACACGGGCGGTACGTTTCGCACTGTCCGGAAAAATCATGTTTTGGAATATTCAGGATTCTCCTCCTCCGGCGCATGGCGCGCGAGCAGAGGGTCGATCAGCACCGCAGCAGCCCACGCAATGGCTCCGGGTACAATCAGTACAAGATATGGGAAGCACAGGACGAGGAAATATCCTCCCGCGAACAGGAGGAGCAGCAATACCGTATACGGAAGATTCCGGAACACCATGTAAAATGACAGCTTCACAATCCACCCGACAGGCATCTCGAAACGTGACAGTACCGGGAACGCGTAGATCAGTGCGGCAAGCACGAGCGCCGTGCAGACACCGTACAGCAGTACGAAAAACAGGCGGACCAATCCGCCTGACACCTTCCAGACAATACCGATGTTCAGCAACAACAGGAAAAGAACCCCCGCAAACAGCAGCCAGAGCGGAACCGAGCTTTTCAAATCCCGTTTCCAGGAATGCCAGAACTGCTTTGCTACAGAACCCTCATCATTTTTCAGGGAATGCGAGGCCACCGCGTACAACGCCGAAAATGAAGCTCCCACCGTCACCAGCAGCAGGCTCCCGAGCAGCCAGAGCGCACTGGCCGCCATCACATCAAAAATCTTCCCTGTATAATAATAAAACCCTGAGCCATTCTCAAAGATTCCGCTGCCGCTATAGGTGCGGTACGGTTCTCTGTGCGACCTGCCCTTCTTCACGCTGTTCCCTCCTGTTCCTGCTGTATCTTCCCGGATACATCCGATCCATATCTCAAATTCCCCGGCGCAATCCTGCATATGGCACATTTCGTTTTTCTGACCGATGTCACAAATGTACCTCTGGTATCTCTGTATACCGTCACGCGGCTCCGGCAGACATTCTCTGCCTGCCGGAGCCACTGACCGATTTTTACAGAAACCGGCCCAAGTCGTTTCCTGTATATCACGCCTTAAGCGGCAGCCTGAATTCATCGCGTGTAAACAGCGGAATCTGCTCGATCGGCGCAGCCGCCGTCACCCACTGGCCGCCGTCGAATGCTTCTCCCGTCCATGCGTTCGTCCATCTCGCGCCGTGAGGCAGATAGACCCGCACCTCGCGCACGTCCTTGTCAGTGACGGGAGTCACGATCACATTCGGTCCGAACATATACTGCGTCTCGATCTCCCAACACTGTGTATCCTGCGGGAAATCATAGAACATCGGGCGCATCACCGGCGTGCCCTTCTCATGCGCAGCTTCCATCAGCTCCGTCACATACGGCAGCATCCGCTCACGGATGCGCAGGTACTCGGAAAGAATATCGTACACCTGCTCTGTGTAGCTCCACACCTCGTTCGGCGCACCCGATACGCAGGCCGCACCGCCCGTCGTCCCGTGCTGCGGCTGGAGCGGCCAGCGGTAGCCATGCAGCCTCATGACCGGGCAGAAGCAGCCATACTGGAACCAGCGGATCAGCAGCTCGTGGAAATCCGGATCGTTCACATTTGCGCCGAAGAATCCACCGATATCGGTTGTCCACCACGGGATCCCGGCGATTCCCATATTCAGCCCGGCGGCAAGCTGGTTCTTCATACTCGGGAACGAGGATTTGATGTCACCCGACCACACAAGCGCCCCATACCTCTGTGAGCCCGCCCACGCGCAGCGCAGCAGATTGATAATGTTTTCCTGCCCTTCAGCTTTCATGCCGTCAAAGAATGTCTTTGCATACATGACCGGGTAAATATTCCCGACCTGGATATCCGGCCCGAGGTGATAGCGGTAATTCTCAAAATCGTAAACGGTATACTCCGGCTCCGCCTCGTCCAGCCAGAAAACCCTGACTCCCTTGTCATAATAATTCTGCTTTGCTTTCTGCCAGACATACGCCCTCGCCTCCGGGTTCGTCGCATCGAAATGCAGCGTATTGCCCTGGAAGTCCATTGAGATCGGATAGCCGGACTCTACGCGGATCAGCAGGCCCTTTGCCTTCATCTCGTCAAAATTCTCGCTGCGGTAATCAACCGTCGGCCAGATCGATA
>CAYRKA010000117.1:0-2806 GCA_964424785.1 uncultured Lachnospiraceae bacterium
GTGCCGTGAGGGTGCCTGGGCCGAGTTAACTGTCAGGGTAACGCCCGTGGCATGCGTTCGAAGCGAGGCGCACGGATTTAAATGAAACTATTGAAGCAACTCTGATGACCGGACCGTCTCCGGCAACAAAATACCTTAGATGCCTTCGTATGGACGCTCACAGAGCTCCTTCGGAGGTATTTCTATTGTCCGGCTATACCAAAGATATCCCATTAGAATTACAGAGCAGGCCGCACAGCCCTGTAATCAAATATCCTTGCATACCCAAAGGGCACTTAGCATGGCTGCCTGGCTAGTTGCCCGCGGAAATCAAACTATCGTAAACGGCAGCCCTCGGAAGCTGCAAAGGAGGCTGTCCCATGACACCAGATGAGAAATATATGAAAGAAGCGCTCCGGCAGGCCAAAAAAGCATACGCGCTCAACGAAGTCCCGATCGGCTGCGTCATCGTATGTGAGGACAAAGTCATCGCCCGCGGCTACAACCGGCGCAATACGGATAAAAATACGACCTCCCACGCGGAGATCAACGCGATCCGCAAAGCGAGCAGACGGCTCGGCGACTGGCGGCTCGAGGGCTGCACCATCTATATCACACTGGAGCCTTGCCAGATGTGCGCCGGAGCCATCGTCCAGTCACGTATCACGCGCGTCGTGATCGGCAGCATGAATCCGAAGGCCGGATGCGCGGGCTCCGTCCTGAATCTCCTTGAAATGCCGCAGTTCAACCACCAGTGCGAGGTCACGCGCGGCGTCCTGCAGGGGGAATGCAGCGAAATGTTGTCTGGATTCTTCCGGGAACTACGGGAAAAGAAAAAAATAGAGAAAGAGGCACAGGCCTGACCAACGATTCCTGCCGGTCAGCCGCCTCGGTGACTCCATTATAGTCTCCTGATGAGCGGAGAGTGTGGGATTCGAACCCACGTGCCCAGTAAAGGACAACCGCATTTCGAGTGCGGCTCGTTATGACCACTTCGATAACTCTCCATTTGTTCTGTTGTGCAATCCGCTGGCTTCCCCTCAAACTGCGTAACTTATTATAAAGCAGCCCCGGAATTCCGTCAACCGTTTTTTTGCGTAAAATTACACGATCTCTTGCCCTGACGAAAATGCCCTTGCCGTGTTCGTCCTGGCCGTTTCCCGGACCGGTGCTGCCTGGTACACCGAATCATTTGCCTGTCCGATTATCCGAATGTATATCCTGTGTGATACAGAAGTAGCGGCCCTTCTTCCCGGGAGCCGGAATCAGTTAAAATACACCAGATCCTCCGTCGGCGCACTGGCCGGCTCGTAAGCCTCTCCATAAAGCACTGGCCCCTTCTCGCCGTACTCGCGCTGGTACTCGTACTTCACCGTCGCAGTCAGCCAGATCCACTGACGTGACTTAAGCTGGTCCGCGAACTCGCTTTTGCACATATATCCGACGAAACGGATATCATCAGCGCAGCAGGTCATTGCATTGCGGCCCGGCACGAATACGCCGTCCGCGAAGCGGCGCGTCTTCATGACCTTCGCACGGAAGCGGACCTTCCTGCCGTCGTAGCGATCCGGCGTCTCGTAGACATCGAGATACCAGAGCCCGTAATCTATATCTTCTATATGAATGATATCCGCGTCCAGATCGTACGGCGGCACATCCATGCCGGGATCGATCGGATCGCCTTCCTCATCCTCGAAATAGACCATTGTGCGCGGATTCAGTCCGCGCACCGTGCGGCGGTACGACTGGAGGTCCATATCCTCAGTACAGCGGTTGAATGTCACCATCTCCGTATACAGGAACAGGTTGCTCAGGATGCTGCGCATATTGTTCAGATATACGGGGAAAGTGCTCCCGTCGACGACAGTGATCACCTGCGCAATATCAAGATTGTCCGGCAGTGGCTTTTCAAACATCCATTTGCAGTCCCACATACCGTTCATCTCGATAAAGACGCGCTTCGGGCGGTAGTGCCTGACGCACGTCCTGAGGAAGTCACCCTTGAATTCCTCCTCGCTGTCCGCTGTCACGATATCAATATTCATCCTGGCGAGCGCGGGCTCGTCGTACTCCTCCTCACCCTCCTCACAGAGAATCAGAAGCCCTTTCTGCCCGTCGTCAAAGTCTCCCCCGAGCAGAACCTCGTTGAGGAAAGTCGTCTTCCCTGCCTCGAGAAAGCCTGTAATCAAATATACCGGTATCTCACGCATTTCCTATCACTCTTTCTAACTAACTGTTCAATACCTGCACAATTATCTCTTTTTTATAACCGGACATCTCTCTATACAGCAGCGCCGCGTCCTGACAGTTGCCATGCAGCATTCTCATGATCAAAGCCCAAACAGTTCCTCAAGCTTATGCTCCTGCAGCTTCGAGCCGATCACGCACAGACGGCCTGTGTAATCCGCCGCGCCGTTCCTGACCTCATGCTCTCCCGGCACAAAATCGAAATGGAGCCATGTTCCGTCAGGGGATGGCAGCATACCCTTCGCGCGCAGAATAACGCCATACTCCTCCGCGTCATCAAGCGCTGTGAGGATACTCTCGATGTCCTCACGCGTATATTTCTTCGGAGTCTCGCGTCCCCAGGAAGTGAACACTTCATCGGCGTGATGATGGTGATGATGATGGTCATGACCGCACTCGTCGTGGTCGTGGTGATGCCCATGGTCATGGCCGCACTCGTCATGGTCGTCGTGATGTCCATGATCATGGTCGTGTTCATCGTGATCGTGGTGATGCCCATGGTCATGGCCGCACTCATCGTGGTCATGGTGATGCCCATGGTCATGGCCGCATCCGCATTCGTCATCGTCATCATCGTCGA
>CAYRKA010000117.1:2906-6196 GCA_964424785.1 uncultured Lachnospiraceae bacterium
TGGTGATGCCCATGGTCATGGCCGCATCCGCATTCGTCATCGTCATCATCGTCGAAGTCGCTGTTCTGTGTCTCCTCCAGCAGCATCTGTGCCAGACGATCCGTGCCCTCCATCGCGCCCAGGAGCTGTGCGCCTGTCAGCTCGTCCCACGGAGTCGTGACCAGCACCGCGTCCGGATTCTTCCCGCGGATCATCTCCGCAGCCTTGAGCTGCTTCTCCTCCGAAAGCTTCTGTGTGCGGCTCAGGATAATGGTCGCCGCGCTCTCGATCTGGTTATTGTAAAACTCGCCGAAATTCTTCATATACATCCTGATCTTCGTCGCATCCACAACCGTCGTCAGGGCATTCAGCACCAGCCCCGCCTCCTCGGCGGCATCCTCGACTGCCTTGCGCACATCCGAGAGCTTACCGACGCCGGACGGCTCGATCATGATGCGGTCCGGGGCAAACTTCTGCGTCACTTCCTTCAGCGCCTTGCCAAAGTCGCCGACCAGCGAGCAGCAGATACAGCCGGAATTCATCTCCGTGATATTGATGCCGGCATCCTTCAGGAAGCCTCCGTCAATACCGATCTCGCCGAATTCATTCTCAATCAGGACAATCTGCTGTCCCGCAAACACCTCTGAGATGAGCTTTTTAATCAAAGTTGTCTTACCAGCTCCGAGGAAACCGGAGATAATATCTACCTTTGTCATTTTAATCCTTCTTTCTGTAAATCTGTTTTGCAAAGCCCATCATACACCAAACAGCCTGATTTTTCAACTTCCTTAATTATTATTAAATTTCCCCAGGAATTCCCGTATCCGCGCATGATCCGCGTCGAACACCTCATCCGGTGCGCCCTCGAGCGCCACGACGCCCTTGTCCATGAAAATGATTCGGTCGGATATGTCGCGCGCGAACGCCATCTCGTGCGTCACGATCACCATCGTGATCTGCAGGTCCGCGAGAGAACGGATCACCTTCAGCACCTCGCCCGTCAGCTCCGGGTCGAGCGCCGAGGTCGGCTCGTCAAAAAACAGAATCTTCGGATTCAGCGCAAGCGCGCGTGCGATCGCGACACGCTGGCACTGGCCGCCCGAGAGCTGACATGGATACGCATTCTCCTTGTCCGCAAGCCCCATCTTTGCCAGCAGCTCCCGTGCCTCCCTGTAGACCTCATCCTTGTCCCTCTTCTGGATCGAGATCGGCGCGTCAGTGATATTTTTCATGACAGAATAGTGCGGGAACAGATTGAAATTCTGGAACACGAGTCCGAAATACGAGTGGATCTCCTTCAGCCTCGCGCCCTTCGGATACTGCCCCGGCGCCGCCGCAAGCTCTCCCATATAACAGATCTCGCCGCCGTCGACCGTCTCGAGCATCGTTGCACAGCGCAGCAGCGTCGATTTACCTGAGCCCGACGGCCCGATGATCGAGAGGATCTCCCCCTCCTCGACCGACAATGAGATATCTTTAATCACCTCGAGCCCGTCAAACGCCTTATATATATGCTTCATCTCCAAAATCTTCATTTCCATCCTCCCGGCCCTACTGGTAATAGCTCAGCCTCTTCTCGATCTTCTCCATCACGACCGCCACCACAAGATTGAATATGTAGTAGAAAATGGCCGCCACCACGAACGGCATGAACGATGTCTCCGCCGCCGCGATCTGTTTCGCAATCGTGAACATCTCCGCATACGCAAGTGAAAAGCTCAGCGACGTATCCTTGACAAGCGTGATGACCTCATTTGTCACCGAGGGCAGGATCCGCTTGACCACCTGCGGAAAAATAATTTTGAAAAAGCACTGGGTACGGCTGTAGCCGAGCACCCTCGCCGCCTCATACTGCCCGACCGGCATCGATTCAATGCCGGAACGGTAGATCTCCGCGAAATACGCCGCGTAATTCAGCGCGAACCCGATGATAATCGCTATGAAGCGGTACGAACCGCCGATCCGCATCTTGAACAGGTAATACGGTCCGAAATACACGACAAGGAGCTGCAGCATCAGCGGCGTGCCGCGCATGACCGAAATATAAATTTTAACAATTGTCCTGAGCAACGAATGCTTTGACATCCTGCCAAACGAGATCACCAATCCCAATGGCAGCGAGAAGACCAGCGTCAGGAAAAAGATTCCGAGAGACTTGACCATACCGTCGCTCAGCTGTGCCAACATTACCGAAAAACTCATTTCTTCCTCTCCCCGTGTGCGATAAATGAGGGCATCCCATCCGGAATACCCTCAAAGATTGTAAATTCATGTGAGCTTCTGTCTCAGCTCTTGCTTACTCTGTGACTGCCTCTGTCTCAGCCTCAGCCGCTTCCGTCTCTGCTTCCGCAGCTTCCTCTCCGAAGGACTCCGCCAGGCATACCATATCGCTCAACTCATATTTCTCAGCCAGCTCGTCAAATGTGCCGTCCTCAAGCAGCGCCTTCAGGGATTCATTGACCGCAGCGCACAGCTCATCGTCCCCTACACGGAAGCCGACCGCATATTTCTCGGAATTCAGGGACTCGCCAACGATCACGAAGCCCTCCTTCTCCTTGATCTGGTACTGCGCAACGCCGATATCCATCGCAACCGCGTCGATGCTGCCTGCCTGCAGCTCCACGAACGCGCTGTTGTAATCCGGGAACTGCTGCAGCGTGCCGAAAGTCGCTGCCAGATCCGCCTGATCCCCGCCGTCACTCAGCAGCTCGAGCGCTGCCGATGCCGCCTGCACGCCGACGATCTTGCCGGCCAGTCCGGTCAGGTCTGTGATGCCGGAATCCTCCGCAACCACGATCACCTGGCTGTTGTCAACATACGGCACGGACCACGTATAATCATCCTCGCGGCCATTCATCGTGAACCCATTCCAGATACAGTCGATCGCGCCGGAATTGAGCTCCATATCCTTGGAATCCCAGTCAATCGGTGTCTTCACCAGCTCCCAGCCCTGCATATCGCAGACCGCCTGCGCCAGCTCCAGGTCAAAGCCCGTGTACTCGCCGTTCTCGTCCATGTAGCCATACGGCGGGTACTCCGCGTCAAAGCCTACCGTGAAGGTCGTCCTCTCATCTGCCATGCTCACCGTCCCCGCAAGCATCGATGCCGCCAGCGCTGCCGCTGCCAATACTGCAATCCTGTTCTTCTTCATAATGTCCTCCTCCAGTCTCCGGCAGGCATCCGCCGCCGGCTCTTTCCTGTGGTAGCACTCTACCACGCTAAACTACACCTGATACTAACAAATAAAACCATGGCTGTCAAGCAAAACAAAATACTTTTTGTGCACACCTGGTTACTATTCACAGTCGATT
>CAYRKA010000118.1:0-6130 GCA_964424785.1 uncultured Lachnospiraceae bacterium
CCTTCAAGGTACTCCTGAAAGAGCTCCAGTCGCTCGGCCTTGATGTCAAGGTTCTCAAGGATGACAATACGGAGGTTGAGATCATGGAATCCATCGATTATGGCGATACCGACCTGCGATCTGTTATTGAGGGTGACCGCAAATACAACAAGAACGAGGAGTCCTTCGGCAATTACGGCTTCAGCCAGCAGGAGTTCTCCGGCGAGGAGCTTGTTGACGTTGAGGAGGATAGCGAGGAGGACAACGACGAAGAATTACTTATGGAGCTGGAAGAAACTTTTGACGAAGAGTAAGCGTGGAAAGGAGTACCATCAATGCCAGAGACAAACAACAATGAGACGTATCAGCCGATGACGTTTGATGCGATCAAGATCGGCCTGGCTTCCCCCGACAAGATCAGAGAGTGGTCCCATGGGGAGGTTAAAAAGCCGGAAACCATAAATTACCGTACGTTGAAGCCGGAGAAAGAGGGTCTTTTCTGCGAGCGCATTTTCGGGCCGAGCAAGGACTGGGAGTGCCACTGCGGGAAGTATAAGAAGATCCGTTACAAGGGTGTCATCTGTGACCGCTGCGGCGTTGAGGTCACAAAGTCGAGCGTGCGCAGAGAGCGTATGGGCCACATTGAGCTGGCTGCGCCGGTCTCCCATATCTGGTATTTTAAAGGCATCCCGTCCAGGATGGGCCTGATGCTTGACCTTTCCCCGCGTACGCTGGAGAAGGTGCTTTATTTTGCCAACTATATCGTCCTGGATCCGGGAACGAGCGACCTGCATTATAAGCAGGTCCTGACGGAGCGCGAGTATCAGGATGCAAGAGAAAAATGGGGTAAGTCGTTCCGCGCAGGCATGGGCGCAGAGTCCATCAAGGAGCTGCTCGAGGCGATTGATATGGAGAAAGAGTCCGAGGAGCTTAAGAAGGGGCTGCGCGAGTCGACAGGCCAGAAGCGGGCGAGGATTATCAAGCGTCTTGAGGTGGTGGAGGCATTCCGCGAGTCGGGCAACCGTCCTGAGTGGATGGTCATGACCGTGATCCCTGTGATCCCTCCGGACCTGCGCCCGATGGTGCAGCTTGACGGAGGGCGTTTCGCGACGTCTGACCTGAATGACCTGTACCGCCGTATTATTAACCGCAATAACCGCCTGAAGCGGCTGCTGGAGCTGGGCGCACCGGATATCATTGTCCGCAATGAGAAGCGTATGCTGCAGGAGGCGGTCGACGCGTTGATCGACAATGGCCGCCGCGGACGCCCTGTGACGGGTCCGGGCAACCGTGCCCTGAAGTCGCTGTCGGATATGCTGAAGGGGAAATCCGGGCGTTTCCGCCAGAACCTCCTCGGCAAGCGTGTTGACTATTCGGGACGTTCCGTTATCGTCGTGGGGCCGGAGCTGAAGATCTATCAGTGTGGCCTGCCCAAGGAGATGGCCATTGAACTGTTCAAGCCTTTCGTGATGAAGGAGCTTGTGGCGAATGGTACATCGCATAATATTAAAAACGCTAAAAAGATGGTGGAGCGTCTCCAGCCGGAGGTATGGGACGTACTCGAGGATGTTATCAAGGAACACCCTGTCATGCTGAACCGCGCCCCTACGCTGCACAGGCTTGGCATCCAGGCTTTCGAGCCGATCCTTGTAGAGGGTAAGGCGATCAAGCTTCATCCGCTCGTGTGTACCGCGTTCAACGCGGACTTCGACGGAGACCAGATGGCTGTCCACCTCCCGCTTTCCGTTGAGGCGCAGGCGGAGTGCCGTTTCCTGCTGCTGTCGCCGAACAACCTGCTGAAGCCGTCCGACGGAGGTCCGGTGGCCGTCCCGTCCCAGGACATGGTGCTTGGTATTTACTATCTGACGCAGGAAAGGCCGGGGGCGCTCGGGGAAGGGAAATTTTTCCGCAATGTGAATGAGGCGATTCTTGCTTATGAGAATAAATACCTGACTTTGCAGTCGAAGATCAGGGTCCGTGTCGAGAAGACACTTGAGGATGGCAGGACAGTATCGGGCATCGTGGAGTCGACGCTGGGCCGTTTCCTGTTCAATGAGATCCTTCCGCAGGATCTCGGTTTTGTGGACCGTTCGGTCCCGGGCAATGAGCTGAAGCTGGAGATTGATTTCCTTGTCGGCAAGAAGGGCCTGAAGCAGATCCTCGAGAAAGTCATCAATACACATGGCACGACGAGGACGGCTGAGGTACTTGACGACATCAAGTCGATGGGCTACAAGTACTCGACAAGGGCGGCTATGACTGTTTCGATTTCTGATATGACGGTGCCGCCTGAGAAGCCTGCCCTGATCCAGAAGGCGCAGGACACCGTAGACATGATTACGAGGAATTACAAGCGCGGCCTGATCACGGAGGACGAACGTTACAAGGAAGTCGTAGAGACGTGGAAGGAGACGGATGACGTCCTGACGAAGGCTCTTCTCGACGGTCTCGACAAATATAACAATATTTTCATGATGGCTGACTCCGGGGCACGTGGCTCTGACAAGCAGATCAAGCAGCTTGCCGGTATGCGCGGACTGATGGCGGATACGACGGGACATACGATCGAGCTGCCGATCAAGTCGAACTTCCGTGAGGGGCTTGATGTACTGGAGTATTTCATGTCGGCACATGGCGCCCGCAAGGGTTTGTCAGATACTGCCTTGCGTACGGCTGACTCCGGTTATCTTACGAGACGTCTGGTTGACGTATCGCAGGAGCTGATCATCCGCGATGTCGACTGCGCGGAGACGAAGGATGACATTCCCGGTATGTATATAATGGGCTTCAACGATGGCCGTGAGGAGATCGAGAGCCTGCAGGAGCGTATCACGGGCAGGGTTTCCTGCGAGACGATCCGTGATAAAGACGGCGGGGTGATCGTCGAAGCGAACCATATGATTACGCCGAAGCGTGCTGCGCGGATCATGGAGGAAGGGGTCAATTCTGAGGGCAAGCCATACGAAAAGATCAAGATCCGTACGATCCTGACGTGCCGTTCACACAACGGCATCTGTGCGAAGTGTTATGGGGCGAACCTTGCGACAGGCGAATCTGTGCAGGTGGGCGAATCTGTCGGTATTATAGCGGCGCAGTCGATTGGTGAGCCGGGTACACAGCTTACAATGCGTACGTTCCATACGGGCGGCGTAGCCGGAGGCGATATCACACAGGGTCTTCCACGTGTCGAGGAGCTTTTCGAGGCCAGGAAGCCGAAGGGGCTTGCGATCATCACGGAGATTGCCGGTACGGTATCGATCCGCGATACGAAGAAGAAGCGGGAGATTGTCGTGACAAACGAGGGGACAGGCGATGCAAAGACATACCTGGTCCCATACGGTTCACGTATCAAGGTGGCTGACGGAGCTTATCTCGAGGCCGGGGATGCGCTTACTGAGGGCAGCGTCAACCCGCATGATATCCTGAAGATCAAGGGCGTTGAGGCAGTGCAGGATTATATGCTGCATGAGGTACAGCGTGTGTACCGTCTGCAGGGCGTTGAGATTAACGATAAGCATATTGAGGTTATTGTCCGCCAGATGCTGAAAAAGATCCGCGTAGAGGATAACGGTGACACGGAACTGCTCCCGGGCACGCTGGTTGATATCCTTGATTTCGACGATATCAATGAGAGAATGGTTCAGGAAGGCAAGCAGCCTGCGGAGGGCAAACGCGTGATGCTCGGCATCACGAAGGCTTCTCTGGCGACGAATTCGTTCCTTTCGGCGGCATCCTTCCAGGAGACGACGAAGGTATTGACAGAGGCCGCAATTAAAGGCAAGGTTGACCCGCTAATCGGGTTGAAGGAGAATGTCATCATCGGCAAGCTGATTCCGGCAGGTACGGGTATGAAGCGTTACCGTAATGTAAAACTCGACACATCCGGCACAGACGATTATAAATATGAGGAATTTGAGGATGATGACGAGATTGAGCTGGATGAGTTCGATGATGAGATGGAAATGAATCTCGATGAAGCAGTGGATCTGAGCGAGATGGATGATGTTGCGGTCACAGACGCGGATGCAGATGATCCGGAAGCAGCGGAGTCGCCTGCTGCCGACAGTGATGAAAGCTTAGATGAAAATGTTGATGCGGAGGAGCCATCGGACGCAGGACCGCTGGAATAGACAATCAATAAGCATGATCGGATAGGGGCAGTGAACTCCCCTGTCCGATCATGCATTGCTAAATAGAACGGATCAGTCCTGGACTTCATCGAGGTCTTCGATCACAATGTCATTGTCATCAAGAGGGGGCTTATATGCTGCTTTCTTTTGACCCTTCAAGTCATGCATCAGCTTTCGCAGCGACATATCCTCAGAAAGACGGTCGGAGACATCTGCATCCTCAGAATATGCGGAACCGTATCCGTCTATCGGCGAATAATGGTTCTTGCCGGGAGGAAACGGATTCGCGTTGGGAACAGCAGGATGGGCATAGCCGTTTGGGCTATATCCATATGGCATGGAACCGGGTGGATAAACAGATGGGGACGTCTGCCGGCTGGGAGCGGTTCCCTGGTATTGTGCACCGTATCGGTATGGTGCTTCTCCTTGCTGCAGGCTCTGATGATATGGCGCTGTGCCTGGGTATTGCCGGCCGTGTGAGTACGGAGGTATATTCTGATATGGTGCATCCGGCTGGTACGGAGGTATATTCCGATATGGAGCATCGGGCTGGTACGGAGGCGTGTTTTTCGTATATTTTTTCCTGCGGGAGAACGGTCGGAAGAATGTCTTGCGGCCGGTCCAACCGACAATGCGAACCAGAATGATGCCCCAGAATACGCCGAACGAGTCGATCAGGACATCGCGTTTTGACGGGCCGCGCCCGGCGACAAACGACTGATGATACTCGTCCCCGCAGGCAAAAGCCACGCAGATAAATCCCGCGACGAATAACAGCAGGATGCCGCGCAGTCCATAGACGTACAGGGGGAATGCGACAGCAACCGCAAGCGCGAAGTATTCGGTCATATGCGCCAGCTTGCGGACGACACCCTCAAAGCGGTTCGCCAGACCGTCAATTTCCCAGGGCTGAAAGCCTGCATCGAGGACTTCATTCCCGATCTCGATCGTCTTGTAAGTAACTTTATAACTAAGCTGCGAGGAAGCCTGGCCATCCTGCGCCGAGAAGCTATAGATCATATACATGAGCAGAAGCGCCGGTATAAAGGATAAAGGCTTTAATAATCTGATCATAAAACAGCTCCTTTGCATTGTATGCCTGCCTATTCTATGTAGTTGCCTGGAAATATACCTTTTGTTCCGCTATTTTACCATCAGGCAAAGAGGCTGTCCAGTGCTGGCCGGGTACTTTAATAAATTCATAAGAAATGGCTTGACAAGGCCGATTATGGTAAGTATAATATCTCAGTGCGTGGTTTCGTCCATGTGTTTTTGCTGCGCAAAGCGCAGCGGCTGGGACGTGACTGCGACGATGGATACAGAGTGTATCGTGCAACCACTTGAGTGAAGAACTCATCTATCAAATCAGGAGGTGAAAGAAATGCCAACATTTAACCAGTTAGTAAGAAAAGGCAGACAGACATCCGTTAAGAAATCAACTGCACCGGCTCTCCAGAAAGGATTCAACTCTCTAAGGAAGAAGCCGACGAACGCGTCCTCGCCGCAGAAGAGAGGCGTCTGCACGGCAGTCAAGACTGCTACGCCGAAGAAGCCGAACTCAGCTCTCCGTAAAATCGCCAGGGTACGCTTGTCGAACGGCATTGAGGTGACAAGCTATATTCCGGGCGAGGGCCACAACCTTCAGGAGCATAGCGTGGTATTGATCCGCGGGGGCAGAGTGAAGGATCTTCCGGGTACCAGATACCATATTGTCAGAGGTACGCTTGATACGGCAGGCGTTGCAAAGAGACGCCAGGCCCGTTCCAAGTACGGCGCCAAGAGACCGAAGGACGCGAAGAAATAATATCTTACAGAGATTCTTCCGGTCAGAGAGTATCACAAGTAGTACAGGATTTTGTTTCACCTTATGCGGGGTTCTTGTTTCCAGGTGGTTGCAGGTAAATATAGAAGTCCCGGCATGAAACACAATTAGCATGTCACATTGTGAGTACCTGTGATTTAATTATTATTAAGGAGGGAAGTAACGTGCCACGTAAAGGACATACTCAGAAAAGAGACGT
>CAYRKA010000119.1:0-6088 GCA_964424785.1 uncultured Lachnospiraceae bacterium
CCGTGACCGGGAGTACAACCTGGCTTCCCGGTGCCTGGGCACTTCCACCTTCAAGATTGCAATGAAGAATATCCTGCCCTTCATGACTTCAGTTATCGTGACCCAGCTTGCCACAGAGATTCCTTCTTATATTTCGTATGAGGTGTTCCTAGCCTACATTGGCATGGGGATGTCCGATATGTCTCTGGGCCGCCTGATCTTTGAGGCTGAGAGCGCCATGGTGACGCCGGGCTGGGGCTTTGAATTCTGGAGCCCTGTGGCAGTCTCGGCCATCATCACAGTGGTGCTGTATGTGGTTGGGCAGAATCTGGGAGATGCATCCGATCCCCGGACGCATATGTGAGGAGGCGCGGCATGGACGAACAAAAAGTATTGCTGTCTGTCAGGGATCTGAGTGTGAAGTTCCGGGTTCGCGGCCGTGTCCTGACCGCCATCCGGGGGATTTCCCTGGACATTTATGAGAATGAATCTATCGCCATCGTAGGGGAGTCCGGCTCCGGGAAGTCTGTGTTTACCAAGACCTTTGCCGGTATGCTGGATTCGAACGGCTACGTCAGCGACGGCCATATTATTTTCAATGATGAGGAGCTGGCCGAGACCCATGTGCCGCTTAACGGCAGCGCCAGGCGCCAGATAGACTCCATACAGGCGAAGCTGGAGCCGTATTTCAGGACGGGCACAGGCGCTGCGGCTTCAAAGGAGATGCCGGGCCTGCTTGCCAGGGAGATTTACCTGTCTGTGGCACGGTATGGCATCCACAGGCGGGGCAAGGTCACAAAACAGCTGCTGAAGGCCTTTGAAGATGCTATAAAGGCTGGCATCGACTGGGATGACGAGACCCGGCGCAATGCATTGTATGATGGGATCACGCCCCGTGTATGTTATGTGGACGAAATCGGCGGGCAGCTGAACGGGAAGTGCATCCTGGATCTGGCCAATGTGAATGCTGCAAAGGACTGGACCAGGATCCGCGGAGGCAAGATCGCCACGGTATTCCAGGATCCCATGACCTCCCTGAACCCCATTATCACGATCGGCAAGCAGATCACGTCGATCATCATAAAGCACCAGAACTGCTCGGAGGCTGAGGCCAGGGCGCAGGCGCTGGACCTGATGCACAAGGTAGGCATTCCCAATGCGGAAGACCGTTTTGACGACTACCCCTTCCAGTATTCCGGCGGTATGCGGCAGAGGATCGTAATTGCCATCGCCCTGTCGTGCCGGCCCAAAATCCTGATCTGTGACGAGCCGACTACCGCGCTCGATGTCACCATCCAGGCCCAGATCCTGAAGCTGATCAAGGATCTGCAGAAGGAATTCCATTACACAATTGTCTTTATCACACATGACCTGGGCGTGGTCGCCAACGTGGCTGACCGTGTCGCGGTGCTCTATGCCGGGCAGGTCGTGGAGCTGGGGACAGTGGAGGAGATCTTCTATGATCCGCGTCATCCCTATACCTGGGCGCTTCTGTCCTCCCTGCCCCAGCTGGCCGAGCGGAATACAACGCTTTATTCGATCACAGGCACGCCCCCGTCGCTGTATAATACCATCGTGGGGGATGCATTTGCACCGAGGAACCCGTATTGCCTGAAGATTGATACCCTGCTTGAGCCGCCAATGTTCCAGGTCAGCGACACCCATTATGCCAAAACCTGGCTGCTGGATCCAAATGCACCCGGGATTGAGAAGCCGGAGGGCATCCGGAATCTCCACGGGAAGCTGATGGAAGCGTTTCACATATAGGGAGGTACGACTGTGAAGACAACGACACAACAATCAAAAAGAAAAACCTCCGTCACCAACTTCCCGGAGCATGGCCCCACAGATGAGCATGGTCGGGAGATTCTCCTGTCGCTCAAAAATGTGGACATTACCTTCGGCAAGGGTGACAGTGCGGTCAGGGCAGTCCAGGATGTGTCCTTTGATATTTATAAGGGGGAGACTTTCTCGCTGGTCGGTGAGTCCGGATCCGGCAAGACGACCATCGGCCGCGCTGTGATCCGGGTCAACCCGTTGGCAGGTGGCGAGATCCAGTACAAGGGAGTCCCGATTTCCGGCAAAATCCCGCGCGCGTTGGATCGCCAGGTGATCCGAAACATCCAGATGGTATTCCAGGATCCGGCGGCGTCTCTGAATGAGCGAGCTACGGTAGACTATATTATTTCTGAGGGTCTGAATAACTTCCATTTGTATCAGGATGAGGCGGAACGCCAGCAGAAGGTGGAGAATATCATCAATGAGGTGGGCCTGTTGCCGGAGCACCTGACGCGGTATCCCCATGAATTCTCCGGCGGGCAGCGGCAGAGGATCGGCCTGGCCCGCGCCATGGTCATGGAACCGGAGCTGGTAGTCGCGGATGAGCCGATCTCCGCGTTGGATGTATCCATCCGCGCACAGGTCCTGAACCTGATGAAGCAGTTCCAGAGAGAGAAGGACGTCACATATCTGTTTATTGCCCATGACCTTTCGATCGTTCGGTTCATTTCAGACCGGATCGGCGTCATCTACAAGGGCCGTATCGTGGAGATTGCGGATGCGGAGGAGCTGTTTAATTTCCCGCTGCATCCCTATACGCACTCTCTGATTTCCGCGATCCCGATCCCGGATCCGAAATTGGAAAAGAACAAGATCCTGTATACCTATGACCCGTCCATCCATGATTACAGTGAGGAGCAGCCGGAGCTGGTATGCATCGGTCACGATCACTATGTCTATGGCAGCAAAAAAGAGATTGAAGCGTACAAGGCGCTCCGGGAGAAGGACGTTCCGGTCAAATCGGTCACCATTGTGGAGCCGGGCAGCCAGGCGGAGCAGCCCGCTGCTTCAGAAGAAAATGCTGAGCCCCCGGAGGACATCCGGATCGCGCCGGTCCATGATACAGGCAGTATCTGGTATGCGGTGTTGTCCTTCTTCCTGCCGGTCCTCGGGCTGATTGCCTGCCTTGTTTTCCGGCACTACAGGCATATGCGGAACTTCAGGGCCTGCAAGAAGGGCACTGTCGCGGGATTTATTACGCTTGGCGTGATCCTGCTGCTGTTCCTGTTGCTGCTGTTGCTGGCCGTAGTCTAAGCTGTAGAGGAGAGGATCTGTTTGAGAAGGACACGTGGAGATAACCGGGATCTGCCGCACCCGAAGCCGGTGGAGAAGGTGGAACTCTCTGAGGAGCACACCGGGCTGAGGCTCATCCTGGTTGTCCTTTTGCTCCTTGCAGGCGCGGGCTTTATTACCTATGCGATTTCTTCCCTCTTTTCGGCGGAGGACGGCTGGCAGCAGATCGATTCCAATGCGGCGTCGTACAGCTGCGGGGAAGATTTCACATTCCTCTATCATCTCGGAGAGGTCGGCGGATCCGCCACGGCGGAAAAGAAGGCGGTCACGGCCCTGTATTCGGATGCCACGGAGCGTGCGTTCTGGCTGTTTAGCAATGACCTGGAGTATGACAGGGCGTACAATGTATACTCGATCAACCGCCATCCCAATGAGGAGCTCGAGGTGGACGCAGTTCTGTATGAAGCGTTTTCCCTGGTGCAGGCCTACGGCGACCGCAGTATCTATCTGGCTCCTGTCTATGCGAGGTATGACGACCTGTTTTACTGTACCGATGATTCCCAGGCGGCTGACTTTGACCCCCGGCTGAATGAGGAGGTCGCCGCAGATTATGCGGAAATCGCCGCTTACGCCAATGATACAGAAGCGGTGGATATTGAGCTGCTGGGTGGGAACCGCATTTGCCTGAAGGTGTCGGAGGATTATCTGGCCTACGCCGAAGAAAATGGCATCGAGAGCTTCATTGATTTCTTCTGGCTGAAAAACGCTTTTATCGCAGACTATCTTGCGGATACCATGATTGCCGGAGGCTATACCCGCGGCTGCCTGTCAAGCGATGACGGCTTTATCCGGAACCTGGATGACAGCGGTGAGAGCTATTCTTATGACATCTCTGACCGGGTTGGCCAGACTGTCTACGTTGCTGCACGGATGACGTATTCCGGTTCCGCCAGCATTGTCGACCTGCGGGATTATGGCGTGGACAGCCGATATTATTATACGTTTGCAGATGGGGAGGTTCACACACGCTATCTGGATGCGGAGGACGGACTCTGTAAAAGCGCTGTCGGTGAGCTTGTCTGTTATTCCCGGGAGCAGGGCTGCGCTGAGACTCTGCTGCAAATGATTCCGGTCTATATCGCAGATTCCTTTCAGGAGGAAAAGCTCTCGGAGATGGCAGAAAGGGGAACCTGGTCGGTCTACTGTGCGGACAGACAGATTTTCTATAACGATTCTTCTCTGACCCTGGCGGATCTGTATGAGGAGGAAGGCGTCCATTATTCCGCAAAACTGCTTCAATGAGAAGAGTGAAAGAGAAGACGCGCATCCGGCACATCTTCCCCGCAATGTCATAAAATAGACTATCAAAGGCGGGAGGTGTATCATGTGGAGCCTTTACTGGAACTGCGGAATGTAAGCTATGCGTATCACAGCCAAAGCGGCGAGACGTATGCCCTGGCTGATCTATCGTTTCAGGTGCGGCGGGGAGAGTTCATTGCTGTGACAGGACCGAGCGGCTGTGGGAAATCCACGCTGCTCTCTTTAATTTCAGGGTTGCTTAAGCCGGAGAACGGCACGATTTTATATGAGGGACAGGAGAAGACGAAGCCCGACGGGAAGATCGGATATATGCTGCAGAAGGACCATCTGTTTGAGTGGAGGACGATCTACGGGAACGTCACGCTGGGGCTGGAGATCCGCCATAGCCTGGATGAGACGGCACGGCAGCGCGTGGACCGGATGCTGAAAGAGTACGGACTTTACCGCTTCCGCGATGCCAGGCCGTCAGAGCTGTCTGGCGGTATGCGGCAGAGGGCGGCGCTGATCCGTACGCTCGCGCCGGAGCCGGAGCTGCTGCTCCTTGACGAGCCGTTTTCGGCGCTTGATTTCCAGACGCGGCTGTCCGTCTGCGACGATGTGGCGCAGATCCTGAAGAAGGAGAAGAAAACGGCGCTGCTGGTGACGCACGATCTATCGGAGGCGGTCAGCATGGCGGACCGTATCCTGGTGCTGACGAAGCGCCCGGCGCGTATTCATTCCGTGCTGGAGCCGGAGTTTGCCGCAGAGGGTCTGACACCGCTTGCGCGCAGGAATACGCCGGAATTTAAGAATTATTTTCATCTGCTGTGGAAGGAGTTGGACACATATGGGAACTGAGACCTCTGCTACACAGGAATCTTATCTGCGCGGCCTGAAGCTCCGCCGGCGCCGCATCCGGGCTGTCCGGGCGCTGGTTTTTGCCGCGTTCCTGGGGCTGTGGGAGACGGCGGCCCGGCTCGGATGGATCGACGGTTTCATCTTCAGCAGCCCGTCGCGTGTGGCCCGCACATTTGCTGCAATGTGGCGGGACGGGAGCATCTTTGTCCATGTAGGCGCTACACTTTCCGAGACGCTGATCAGTTTCGCACTCGTCGTCCTGATTGGGATTGGCTGCGCGGTGCTCCTGTGGTACAGCCCGGGGCTGTCGGAGATACTCGAGCCGTATCTCGTTGTGCTGAACAGCCTGCCGAAGTCGGCCCTGGCCCCGCTGCTGATCGTCTGGCTCGGCGCGAACAGGAAATCCATTATTGTCGCCGGGATATCTGTCGCGGTTTTTGGCACTATAATGAACCTCTATACCGGCTTCCGGGAGATGGATCCGGATAAGATCAGGCTGATCTACACGCTGCAGGGGACGAAGCGCGACGTGCTGCAAAAGGTGATCCTGCCGGGGACGGTGCCGCTGCTCCTGAGTGTCATGAAGGTCAATATCGGGCTCTGTCTCGTCGGCGTCGTGATCGGCGAATTCATCGGGGCGAGGCAGGGGCTCGGCTACCTGATCATCTACGGCAGCCAGGTTTTCAAGCTGGACTGGGTGATCATGTCGATCGCAGTGCTGTGCGTGATCGCGATGGGGCTCTACGGGATACTGGGGCTGGTCGAGCGGCGCTGTATGCGCGCGTGCAGGGGGAGGGGCCGTGAATAGTAAGTGCGCCCTGCAGGCAGCCGTGCAGCGCGGAAGAAAGTACTTGAAATCATCTGCCTGTACGTCTATAAT
>CAYRKA010000120.1:0-2179 GCA_964424785.1 uncultured Lachnospiraceae bacterium
AGGTTTACAGCTTTATGGAAAGGATCAATTATGCCGCCACACCACTGTTCTGTGTGCAGGCAGTAAAGGAAAAAGATGGAATATAAAGAGACACTTCACCCGGAATCCGGGGAACTCAAAAACAGAATTGTAAATTACTGGACAGGCCGCAGCCACTCCTTCTGTGAGCTGCGTGAAAAGGAACAGTATTCCGAAATGGGCCGGCTCTGGCTGTCCGAGATGGAACGCCTGCTCCCGGCTGGTCAGAAACTGAAGCTTCTCGACGTCGGCTGCGGAACCGGACTTTTCGCCCTCATGCTTGCAGCGTGCGGACACGACGCGACCGGGATCGATCTCACGGAGCATATGATCCTCCACGCCAGGGAGCTCGCCGCAAAGCAGCATTCCCACGCCCGTTTTTTCTGCATGGATGCGGAAAACCCTGATTTTCCTGACAATACCTTTGACGCAGTCGTCACCCGCAACCTGACCTGGACGCTCCCGCATCCTGATCAGGCATACGCCCGGTGGCTGCGCATCCTGAAGCCAGGCGGCGTACTGCTGAACTTCGACGCCGACTACGGCCATGACAGCTTCTGCAAGAGTAGCTCCGACCTTCCCGCCGAGCACGCCCACCGCGCGATACCTTCAGAAGCGATGCAGGAATGCGAAGCGATCAAAGCCTCCCTCCCGGTCAGCGCGAGGCTGCGCCCCGCGTGGGATGTGCAGACGCTGCGCGAGCTGGGATATACCGGCATTGAGGTTGACGGGACGATTACCGAAAGAATCTATCAGAAGATTGACCAGTTCTACAATCCGACGCCGATGTTCCGCATCCGGGCCGTGAAGCCCTGATGCGTGTGAATCGCGGCGTACTTCGGCTAATTGCGCTTTCCGAATGTACATTCATATTGTAACGTCCTCTTCGATTTAAGAATTCGTATTAGGACAGGTGATGATTCTGCAATAAAGGAAACGACTTTAGCCGTTTCCTTTAACTACACAACCGCCTCAACTAACACCTTATCTCCAAACTGTAATTCTCGAACCCCGATTTCTTTCTTCTGATTGAAATTGTAGCTGAGCATATAGCCTCTTTTCAAATGAAAATAATCCAGATAATCTGACAGCTGCTTCTCGCCGCGCTCATTGTAGGAATTGCCGCGCCATATTTTCAGTTCAATAACAAACCGCTCTCCCAGATAATCCACTACCACATCCATCCGCCGCGAATTCCGCGTTTCGGACTCAATATAATAGTTCCCGGTTCCATTGATAATCGGGCGAAGATAAAGCAAAAAACGCCGCCGCCCTTCATCTTCATCAAATTTTTCCGCCTGCCCACCATAAATGCTGTCAAAATATTCCACGAACTTTTTCAGCACCATACCCATATCAAGACGGCCTGCCCTGATAAACTGTGACTTATGGTTTGAAGCCTCCCGGAAGATCGGGGCATTCTGGGCGTCAGCCGACGTCAGAAAATAATTGTACAAAAGAATTTCAAAAATTCTGTTTGAAACAACAATATTGCCATCTTGTTTTTTGACAAACCCAAACATGATTGCCATGTTGACCGCTTCATCAAAGACATTATACACAATCGCCTCCCCACCCAATAGCAGGGAATACATTGTCCTTTGCAGTTGAGGATAATCTGCAAGCTTCCCCTCCAGGGATTCAAACAGTGTATTTTTTTCGGAAAGCAGCATCCTCACTGCTTCCTGAAAGCCCTGATACGTCCATGCTGACTGCTTATCTGGGGAAACTTCCTTTGCTGCAACTCTTTCATCAATCAGCTTACAGATCCTCGATACAAGATAAGGATAGCCCGCCGTATAGTCGAAGAGTAAGCCTGCGATGCTGTCGACATCCATTCCCGTGTGATGATCCGCTTCATACTCGCGAAGCATTCCGGCAATCTCTGCTTCTGAAAAACTCATCACCACATCAAAATCAGCTGCGATATTCCACGGGCTATTTCTTTTATGCTCCTCATCCGGCCTGATTTTTCTCTTAATATTCTTCACATCGTATACGCCGGCCAGAATCACAGACTGAAATGTTGCAACCTTATCCCGCCTGATATAGTACCCTCTCAGTTGGGCAAGAAAATCCAAAAAGACCTGATTGTTTGACGCACTGTCGACCTCATCTATCATCAGAACAATCTTCTTTTCAGAGATGCCGCACCATCTGC
>CAYRKA010000120.1:2279-5993 GCA_964424785.1 uncultured Lachnospiraceae bacterium
CCATCTGCAAACATCTCTAATTCTCCTCTTATCTCCCCTGGGATCGTTTCGGCGTTTTCAACCAGTTCGCTTGCAAACGCTTCCACAAACGACTGCTCCGTTTCAAAATCTGCGCTTCCGAGCAGCTGAAAATCAAGGCTGATCACAGAATAATCCTTTTTCAGAACGGTTTTCAAAGCATTTAATGTAGTTGTTTTTCCATACTGCCTTGCCCGGTTTATTGTAAAATAATTTCCCGAATCAACCATCGCTCTAATCTGCTTCAGTTTCTCCGATATGTCGACCATATAATGGAGCTCCGGCTTGCAATCCGCGTTGACATTAAATATTTTCCCCATACTCTGGTGCGCCTCCTATCAAACTTCTGTCCTCTTCAGCACCCAATAAGACTTATACTCCGTTCCATCGTGTCCGATCACCGCATGCTCCGATTCTTCGTACCCCAGTTCCGCTAATGCCTGAGTGCGTTCTTTTGCTTCCGATACTGCTTTTGTTGCCAGCATCCGGCAGGAAAACATGTCAAAGGCCGGAGCGCCTATCTGTTGCAAAATTTTCTTTATCTCATCCGTATTTTCGTAGTCGCTCCGCAGATCCAGACGCAGCAGGCCGCAATCCGTGAAATAATCCCCGGAATCCCTGTGAAACAGTTCGATCGTTCCTATGACTTCTCCGGCCTCATGGCTGTAGATGCTCCATCTCACAAAGCCTCTTCTATCATATTCCCAAAGCCAGTAGCTGACTGCCTCACGCATCCGTTCCAGCGAGGTGTAATGGAAGTTATCTCCGTTGCAATTATCGCTGTTAAAAAACGGAACTGCCTTTTCATCTGAATAAACCTTCAGCAGATCCTCTACATCCCCCTCTGCAATCAGACGCAGGCAAAAGCTTCCGTCATCAAAAACAGGACAATCGGTATAAACATCCCCATAGTCCCTCTTCTTTTTCCGTAAAGCAAACACCTCGCAGTTCGTTTTCCATGCTCCGTTTTCCTGAACTGTGATATTGCTCCAGTGAAAGGACGCGCCTGCCAGTTCATCAAACACCCATTTTTCATCTGGATTATCCAGTCTCGTGCAGGCAATTTTGCCGTTCTCCTTTTTCACTTCCAGCCGCGTCATATATCCTCTTGTCGTGTAAACCATCTCATACACTTTTTTCTCCGGGTGAAACATGCGGAGTGCTGCGCCGTATTCGCCGTCCGGCTGCGGATTGTCTGCTCTGGTATTCCTGGAAGGACAGATAAACAAATCCTCGATCCCTGTTCCATCCAATGCGCGGCGGAAAATCCATTCCCCCTCCACATGACGTTTCTTCAAGCCTTCCCCATCATAGTAATCAAAATCCCAGTCTCCAAGCAACGGGGCAAACCAGTCATATTCCTTTGGAATTTGAGAAGTGCCCTGATTTCCAAGCAAAGCTTTTACAAATTCACTCATACCATTTTGTCCTTTCTTGAATCACAAATCCAGTTTCATATATATGGATGTACTCATCGGACTGTCATTATAATCCTTTATCATTCATTCATTTTCTCCACGATATGCTTCGGCTTCGCCGTCATCTCCACCCACGCAGGGATAAAGCCGCTTTTTACCGCATTGCGCACCGACCTGATATTCGACCATGCCGAACAGTAGAAGGGGACTTTGCCCCTTCGCAACGTCTCCACCGCCAGTGTAACCGTAAGCGTAGACGCAATCCCTCTTTGCCGGTATTCCGGCAGCACATCCACTCCGATCTGCCACATCGTATCGCAATCCGCCGAGCAGCCCGCGAGCCCGACAAGTTTCCCGCCATCGTACGCGCCGACTCCCAGGACATCCAGCTCTTTGCGATCCGCACATAAGGCGTTGCCCCACTCCGGCAGATACAGCTCTTCAAAGCCCTGTTTCTCCAGTATTTTCAGTTCATAATCGCAGGCTGCCGTATGCATCCTGTCCAGATCCGGCAGATAATATTCCGCCATGAAGCATACTTTCTGCCCTCTGGCTGACAGACGGTCATTCAGCCAATGCAGGTTCGGCGTCTCAAAGCAATGGTAAAACTCAAATTTTCTGATATACTCTTCCACGATATCACGGTATTCATCCCGCACTGATGCAACGATATTATTCCCGTAGGAGACAAGGTTGCAGGCAATCGGCTCCTTGTAATATTTCCGTGCCTCCGGCCCAACACACGACCTCACAACCACATGGTCATCGCGCAGAAAATCCGATGCATCACAATTGATATCCCGCGCGGACTGTTCCAGCGCAATCTGAAGTATGTCCTTATTTGTCATCATTGCATCCCTCCCGCCATGCCTGAATCTCTTCCAGCCGCTCCTTCACTGCCCGCTCCGCGCCCTGTGTTGTCGGATGGTAATAGTGCCGGCCAACGAGGCTGTCGGGCATACATTGCATATGCGTGAGCTTCTCCTCCGTATCATGCGCATACTGGTAGCCCTCGCCGTAATGCAGCTCCTGCATCAGTCTGGTGGGCGCATTGCGCAGCTGCAGGGGAACCGGCTCCGTCTCCCGTGTGCGCACGTCCTCGCGGCATGCCATCCGCGCCGTATACAGGGCATTTGATTTCGGCGCCATCGAGAGATACGTCACAGCATGTGTCAGATGGACATCGCACTCCGGCATCCCGAGGAAGTGGCACGCCTGGTAGACCGATACGGCAAGTGTCAGCGCGTTCGGATCGGCCATCCCGACGTCCTCGCTCGCAAAGCGGATCAGCCGCCTCGCGATGTAGAGGGGATCCTCGCCGCCGTCGAGCATCCTGCTCATCCAGTAGATCGCCGCGTCCGGGTCGCTGTTGCGCATCGACTTGTGGAGCGCTGAGATCAGGTTGTAATGTTCTTCTCCTGTCTTATCATACAGCAGGGAGCGGCGGCTGATGCACTGCTCCAACCCCTCGTCTGTCACGGTGATCCCGTCAGCGCTGATGTCGCCGTTCGTGACCGCCATCTCAAGCGTATTGAGCGCAGTGCGCGCATCCCCATTCGCAAAGGAGGCGATCGCGGTGATCTGGCGCGGGCTGATCACGACATTCTGGTTCCCATAACCGTCCCTGCTCTTAAGCGCGTTCGCCAGCAGCTGCTCCAGGTCCTCCTGCGTCAGTGCCTTGAGCACGAACACCTTGCAGCGCGAAAGCAGGGCCGAATTGATCTCAAAGGACGGATTCTCAGTCGTCGCGCCGATCAGCACGATGCTGCCGCGCTCGACAAAGGGGAGGAACGCGTCCTGCTGCGCTTTGTTAAAACGGTGGATCTCATCGACAAACAGCACAGTGCGGATGCCGCGCTTCCTGCTGTTCTCCGCCTGGTTCATGACCTCCCGGATCTCCTTGATCCCGCTCGTGACGGCGCTGAAATTGATAAAATCCGCCTGTGTCTGCCCTGCAATGATGCTCGCAAGCGTCGTCTTGCCGACACCCGGAGGCCCCCAGAAGATCATCGACGAAATCTGGTCGCGCTCAATGAGCTGGCGGAGCATCCTGCCCGGGCCGAGCAGATGCTGCTGCCCGACAAAGCCCGCGAGCGTCTTTGGGCGCAGCCTGCTCGCAAGCGGTGTCTGCTGCCGCCAGTCGCCGAATAACGTCATTTGTTCCATAGATCCGCCTCCTCTGTCTGATGAACAAATCCAGAACCGATCCTTCTGTCCATATATCCCTGGACAGCCGCACAATCAGTATATTTCCCCACAGGAAATTCTGATACATTAT
>CAYRKA010000121.1:0-5962 GCA_964424785.1 uncultured Lachnospiraceae bacterium
CAGGATGTATGGCGGATTCCCTGGAGGCTGTCAGGGGGTACCCGGCTTTCGGTATTGCTTCATGATGGAGCAGATTTTATCAATCCGCTCGATTTCCTCCGGCGTTTTCCCGAGCTTCAGGACGTTTATGATCGCGTCGGTTTCTGACGGCCGGAAGCCCATATTGTTTGATTTCGCCTGTGTGGCCGCGTTCATCAGAAATGGCAGCAGCTCAGACTGTTTCTTCCCCTTTGCCTCGTCGGCGAGCGTCAGGAGCATCTGCAGCTTCGCCGGATCAATTCCGCCTAACGCGGGGTTTTTTGCCCACGAATCATCACTCATATCATTCCTTCTTTCTTTCAATCGTTGTACCGTCCTGGCCAAGGCCAGCCAACATACTGAACAGGTCGCCGTCCTGTTGGCCTGATTGGGCAAACATAGAATACAGCTCCATCGCGGAGACGATCTGGATCCACTGGTCGAGCATCTCCTGTTCCGGCCCTTCGCAGTAGCCGCGGATATCTGTCAGCATATCGAGCAGAGAGGGCGCTTTGGATGAGGTGTCGCAGGCACTCACACAGGTGTTGCCGTGGTCGAAAAAGCGCAGGATATTCTGCAGCTCCATTATTTTGATCAGGATGGAAAGCAGCCTTTGGTTATTTCCGGGCAGGTAGGGGACGGCGGCCTTGGCAAGCTGGAGGTGGTTTCTGTTTGCAACCTGGTCCAGTGGAGTGAACATGGCGGCTCCGATGGGCTTTTTCCTAATATATGCAAGGAAAAGGAGGAAGATGCGAAAGAACAAGAACGTATGGGGCGAATATTTTATGAGTAAGAACTGTTTTGAATGGGGAGATCAGCGGATGGCAATTCACACGGTGCTTGATGGCAATTCGTTTTATGAGATAGATGAGGAATGTATGGAGCAGAGGAAGAAGGGACGCGGCGCGGCAGCGGAGGCCGGGAGCCGGACAGTTAAGAAGCAAAGGGAGCAGGGACACGGCGCGGCAGCGGAGGCCGGGAGCCGGACAGTTAAGAAGCAAAGGGAGCAGGGACACGGCGCGGCAGCGGAGGCCGGGAGCCGGACAGTTAAGAAGCAAAGGGAGCAGGAACATGGCGCAGCGAGTGCAGCAGGAAATTGAGGAACAAAAAAGGCGGGGCTGTTGGCCCCACCGGATGCTGCGCCGGGAATGCGCCGCCATGCAGGCGGCGCATACTCGGACAATGTGCCGGAAACGCATCAGCAGCCGCAGCCACATCCATTGTTGTTGCCGCAGCCGATGGAATTACCGCCGCATCCGCAGAAAAGCAGAAGGATGATAATCCAGCAGCAGTTGTCGCCGCCGCCGAAGCCGCTCAGGCCGCTGCCGCAGCCATTGCCACAGCCATTTCCGCAGCAGGCCAGAAGAAGGAGGATCCAGATCCAGGAGATCCCATTGTTCCCATCACATCCGCATCCACAGTTCGTCGCAGCCAAATCACTCATTTCGTTTTCCTCCGAGAAGATTGTTTACAGTGTAGGATATGCGGCAGCAGACGGGGTGTTACTGTTTTTTACAGGGAATGCTCTGCCAGGCCGTGTTTCCAGGCGGCTCTGCGGATCAGAGATAAGCGGGTACAACGGATGGATATCTTGCACACCCGGACAGAAATTGTCAGGAAATGAGGCAGCGTGGTATGATAGGATAAAGCCACACAGGAAGGAGTGGGACAGATGGATTGGGTAACGGGCATACAGCGCGCGGTCGATTACGTCGAGGCGCACATCACAGAGAAAACAGATTACAGGAAAATCGCGAGGGAGGCAGCATGCCCAGATTATTATTTCCAGCGTATTTTCGGGATTCTCTGTGGGATTTCGTTGGGGGAATACATCCGTAACAGGAGGCTGTCACTTGCCGGCAGTGAGCTTTCCGGAACGGAATCGACAGTAATCGATGTAGCGCTGAAGTATGGCTACGAGAGCCCGGAGAGCTTTGCAAGGGCGTTTGTGAGGTTCCATGGCATCACACCGTCCGAAGCGAAAAAGGACGGATCCTGCCTGAAATCTTTTTCACCGTTTTCTGTGCAGATTATTTTGAAAGGTGGTCATGAGATGAATTACAGGATTGTTGAAAAAGAGGCATTTACAGTTATCGAGAAGAGGGAACTGCACAGTATCGACGATGAGCAGAACAAAAATACGATACCGGAGTTTTTCCCGACGGCTGCATGGGAGCCTACGTACGAGATGGATATTGAGGCGTATCCGGCAGGGGATATGTCCGCGGAGGATTACCATAGCGAAATATGGGTTCCGGTGGTGAAAAAGTAGAAGGTATTTCGGAAAGAGCCGGGGTGGGCTGATTTATCCAGACTGATAAACAAAAGGATCTTTCGTAATCTGCATTCTGCTGTGCAGTATCTCAGGATCGCAGAAAGGATTCGAAGATTCCATACACATTGAGTGTCCCGTACCCCCACTCGCGGTTGGGATAGGAGTAAATGCTGCTGCGTTTTGTGCCGCGCAGGAAGGTGCTCTTGATTTCCTGCATCGTGTAATAGCGCGGCGGATCTTGCAGCAGCCCGGTTTCGACGAGGAGGGCCGTCGCCCCGGCAGTGATGGCGGAGGCGGCACAGGAGCCGGTAAGCGTGGTGTAGCCTCCTGCCGCCGGAGCTGTCAGATGAACGCCGGGAGCAGCAAAATCAGGCTTAATCAGGTTGTTCCGTGTATAGCCTCGCCCGGAATTGATAAACAGGCTGTTGTTGTACGCATTGTATGCGCTGACTGAGATCACGGAGGCGGCGCAGGATGGGATCACGAGCGTCGTGTCGGTGTTCGGCGAATAGAAGCGGACAGACGGATCGACGAGCCCGGTGACCGGCAGCCACAGATGAAATTCCCCGTTGATAAATACGTTATTGACGACCCGGATGCGCCAGAGCCCCGGAGTCGGGTCATAAATGCGCATCAGGGCGAGCTGTGCGCCGCTCAGCATTTCGACGACGATATAAGTCAGGACAATGCGGCTGTATTCGAGCAGGAAATTGAATTCATGCGTTGTATGATTGCGGGGCTGTACAGGCTGGATTGTCTCGCCGAGAGGAGAGGTGAAGCCGATGCTGTAGAGCTCCGGGGAGTCGGTCCAGAATTCAACCGAAAATCCGCGCGTCTGGCCGTCGACAAGCAGCTCGATTTCGGCGGAGTCCCCGGTACGCCCGAGCGTTCCGAAGTAGTGATGCCCCATGCCTGCCTCATTGCCGTTGCCTGTCACGGCATAGACGCCTGTATTGAACTGCGCCAAGGTCAGCACGTCCTCGAGCGGCGTATTGCCAGTGTGGCCGCCCTGGTTGGTTCCGAGCGACATACAGATCACGAGCGGCATACGCAGGCTGCGCGCGACTGTGAGCATATACCGGATGCCGAGCATCAGGTCAGTCTCCTGGCAGGCGATGGCAGAGTCCGGGATGCGGAAATAGTCGCGCAGGTATTGTTTGGCAGCCTTGAGCTTGACAATGATGAGCTGGCTGCCCGGGGCTGCCCCGGTAAAATCCGCAGTGCTGTCAGCCGAACCGCAGGCAATCCCGGCGACCGCAGTCCCGTGTCCGATTTCATCGCGCTGCGGTACAACGGAGTATGGATCGCCGGAAAAGAGCGCCCGGTTCAGGTCATCCTGTGTATACTCTGTCCCATAGGCCAGGCCGTCAGGCGCCGGGCCGCTCTGGTCGGACTGGTCCCAGATACGCACGATCCGTGTGGTTCCGTCCATATTGCGGAAAGCCGGATGCGTGTAATCGATGCCGGAATCGAGGAAGCCGACGAGCACACCCTTGCCGCTCAGCGACAGGAAAGGCTGGAGTTGCGCCGCGAGGATGCCGGAGGCCTCAAGGCTCACAGTATCAATAAAGGTAAAAAGCTTCGGGACGCCGGAATAGCCAATCTCCTCGACCGTCGCAAACCCGGCCCGGAGCGGGGCGTGCAGGATGCTGTACTGTGTGTCGACTACCTGCGGATAATACGCGCCCAGCTCTTCCAGCAGGGATTCCGGCGCAGTCTGATAGCGGAAAATGATGTCAGAGAATTCTTCCGAGACAGCGGGCGGCAGCTCAGGCAATTGCTGTGCCGCGGCAAAATCAGTTTGTGATGACATAGGATCCCCGTAAAGCAGGTCTTTTTTTATTGTATGAAGCAGACGGTGAAAAATTCATGACAGGGCCGGCAAAACTGCGGAAGCCAGAGGAACCCCATATAATGCAGACGACTCAGACCCGCTCAATCACGCAGCTATGCTCCTTCTTCTTCGGGTCATAGCTGATCCCGACTGTCACGACCTCGCCGCCGTAGCCTTTCAGCACCGCCGGATAGTTCCTCTCCCGGATCTGCCTGATCGCACCCTCGGCGGACTGATTCCATTTCAGTTCGATGACCAGCGCCGGGAGCAGCGATTTCGGCTTCGGCAGGTACGCCACGTCCGCAATCCCTTTACCTGACGGGAGCTCCTCCACCTTCAGGTACTGGTCGATCGCCGCGATGTACGCGAACTTGACCACATACCGCAGCGCCTGCTCGTCATTGTAAAAGGTTGGGGCATACTGCGTGCCGCGTATCTCCTCGATTGCTCTGGCTACAGCCTCCGCATCGCCCGAGATGGTATCCTCCAGAAGCCTCCGGGAGCGGATGATCAGCTCCATCCATTTCCGGTTCACGTTCCTGCCTTTCAGAATTTTCCGAAACTCTGCGCGCACTTCCTCATTCGGAATATGCGCCATTCCGTCTTCCCTGTGCCAGGTGAGGTAGCCCAGATGGATCAGCAGCGTCAGCACATCATCCCTGCTCGCAAAAGTCTCAAAATCATTTTCAAAGCTGTCCGTGTCAATCTCGATTTCTTCGCCGGCGATCAGCCGCGCGATGGTTTCCTGCAGCCCTTCGAAATCCATGTTGATATACGCCATCAGCGATTCCGCCGCCGAGGTCTTCTGCCAGTAAGAGGCGAAATTCTTCTTTCTTATTGCCATCATGACGGAGTAGGGATTGTAAATCGCACCAATGCCCGGGAAATCGTATCCGTCATACCATGCCTTTGCCTCCTCGAAGCTCATACCATGGTCTTCACACAGCTTTTTAACCTCAGGTGCCAGAAAACCGGTATATGCAGCAAACCCGTCCGGGTCAAGGATCGGGTATTCTATGAAATCCGAGATCGCCGACTGTGAGCCGTCCTTCTTGATCGGCAGGATTCCCGTCATGTAGGCCGCTGCCACTGCCCTTGGCGTGAAGCTGCTGTTTTTAAACCATTCTCTGAGCAGGCTCAGATATGCGGATTGGATCTCCGCGTCATTCTTCGCTTCGCGGATCAGGGCGTCCCACTCGTCAATGATAAATACGAACTTCCGTCCTGTCTCATCCACGCAATGTAGTATGTCTGCTGTGAAGCTTTCGCCTGCCGCCAGTCCGGGAACCATTTTTCTCAATTCCTCATGCACGGCAGCTACGATTCTGTTGGGCACATCTGCCAGGGGCATCCTCCGCCTCTTTGCCTCTGAAATGAAACTGGTAATATCAAGGCTTATCACATAATACTGGTTCAGGTGTGTCAGATAGCCTTCTGTCTTTGCAATCTCCTTGTCGTCAAAAAGTGCGTGCGAGTCACAGGAACAGTCGTAATACGCGCAGAGCATCTTCGCCGTGTATGATTTCCCAAAACGCCTCGGCCTGCTGACGCAGGTCAGCTTCCCTGTTGTCCCTACGGTTTTGTTGACCAATGCGATCAGCCCTGTTTTATCCACGTATTCGGACTGCAGGATTTCCTGAAATCCTTTATTTCCCGGATTCAAATAGATCCCCATAATAACAGCCCCCTTCCAGCGTTGGCTTGCATTCGTTAAGTGTTCACATGATACCGTGGTCACTAAGCTCGAAAACACCTCGCTAAGTGTCCAGGCATATGTTCTCACTAAACTCATGCCGCGCCTGCGGCTTGCATTCGTTAAGTGTTCACATGATACC
>CAYRKA010000122.1:0-5861 GCA_964424785.1 uncultured Lachnospiraceae bacterium
TTCACAGCATCACAGTTTTTCATAAAAGTCAGGTATACCTGTGAAATTGCAGACAAAAGATAGGAAATCCCAACATATTTTAAATATTCACTTCCCATCCTGATCAACTCAGGTTCATTGGTCAGAAAATGCATGATGCTCTCGGGGAAAAATACCGCACCAAGCAAAAACAGGACAGCAACAATGCCGGAGATATAAAGAACCAGGCTAAATACTTTGGAAATGCCTGCGTAATCTTTCTTCCCATAATACTGTGCGGTAAACATATTTTCTCCTATAACAAAAGCCGCCATAAAAAGATTAAATACAAATGCCACCTGGGAAGCCAGTGAAACCGCCGACATAGAATCCTGGCTTAGCCTTCCCAGCATAACTGCATCACTGGCGCCCACAAGTGCAATCATAAACTGTTGGAACGCTATAGGTAAGACTAATCGAATCATTTTCTTTTTTAGGATATCTGATTCCTTCATAACTGTTTCTCCCTGGATTTTGAAATAACAATATCATATTTCAAATACACAATCTATCAAAATATGCTATATTTATATAACAATCCTGCGTATTGGAAAAACATTTTCATTAACAAACTGAATTCTCCCCTCTTCTCACCCTTTCTCTTTAATCGGCTCTTTTATAGAGCGCTTTACACAAACTTAAAGAGCAAGATTGCCGGGTTCGTTTCAACCTTTTCACGACAGTTACCTGCGAACCCTCCGCCTCAATCAAGCTCTCCCGTTTTCACTCTGCTTTTTGTGTTTTTTGTAATCCGCTATCGTTTTCTGAATCATGTTGTAATCCCGCTCAAACAGGATTTCACTGATTTGTTCTTTCAGTTTCTGTTCCGGGATTTTGCCAGGAATCCGTTCAATAATTTTACCTGCCACAAAAGCCTTGCTTTTTTCTTTATATTTTGGCATCCGATTCCATTCCTGAATGACAGCCAGTTCCGGTCTCCAGAGAATCTCCAGCTTCCGCTTCCATGAAACATGGGGATTTTCCTGCGGATCCCTCAGCACATAAAAATCCATTTCCCCTTCAACCATTTCTACGGTAATGATTCCCCAATACTCCGGGACGTGTTCTTTTATATGCAGGGCATGGGATGTCCCGGCAACCACAAGATTGTAGTCATAATACTTATCGTAATCCTTCACCTGGCGCGCCAGTCTTGCATACGTGTCAGCGTCACTTTTGATTTCAATCCCGCACAGCGCGTTTTCCGTGACCATGACCACATCCGCCCTGGATCTCCCCATCTGTTTTTCTTCAATGATCCTTACTTTCCCATATTTTTCTTCCAGGAAGTCAAACAGCGGTTCTCTTATATCTTTGTCGTGAAGGGATCCTGTCATCCCCAATGAAAGCCACCCCCGATCGCTTTATCTGCCTGTCAATTATTGTTATAGGGAACGACTAGAGCCGTTTCCTATAAATAAATGGGTAACAATTAACAATCTATTCCCTGGCCAGCTTCATACCCCATTCGCTGCGTATCCCATCCATCAGACGCATCACCCGCAGAGTCTCCGAATGGGGCATCTCCGCGCATTCTGTCCTGCCCTCCAGGATCGTTGCCGCGCAGGCCAGGACTTCGTACTCATAGCCATTGATCTGCTCCGGCACTGAATGGCGGGCCAACAGATTGCCTTCCGTGTCAAACACCCGTATCTCCTCCGGATTGTTGATGTTCTGTATTTCCAGATAACCCTTGTCCCCGAAAATAACGCCTTCACGGTCTGTCTTTGCCAGCATATTGCTGTGCAGAACAGCCATTTTGCCATCCTCAAAGGTCAATGTAATACTGTTGATGTTGTCCACTCCTTCCGGGGACATCACCGCGGCGGAAGTCACGCTCCTGACTTCCCCGTGAAATGCCATCAGCGCAAAATTGATCGGGTAAACTCCCAGGTCAAGGAGCGCCCCTCCGGCCAGCTCCGGCCTCCTCATACGCTCTACATGCGCCAGCGGATATCCCAGATTGGCCGTCAGGGAAGTTACCTCCCCGATCACTCCGCTCTCCAGGAGCCCATCGATCAGCTTCCGGCTGGGCATATATCTGGTCCAGATAGCCTCTGCCAGCAGCAATCCCTTCTTCTCTGAGATCCGGATCAGTTCCTCCGCCTGGGCCGCGTTTACCGTAAAGGCTTTTTCCACCAGGGCATGTTTGCCATGCTCCAGGCACATTTTAGCATACTGATAATGATGGGAATGAGGCGTAGCCACATAGACCAGCTCCACCTGGGGATCCTCCAACATCTCTTCGTAGGAACCATATGCTTTCTCAAATCCCCACTTTTCTGCAAATGCCTGTGCCCTGCCCAGCTCTCTGGAACCCACAGCATACCGCTCAATCTGAGGCAGGGAGCTCACCGCCTCCGCCATTTTATTTGCAATGCCTCCCGGTGCCAAAATAGATAGTTTCATCTTGTAATCCTCCCATATTGATACCCGCTCGCATAACGGGAAAACCCGTGTGCAAAATATGCGCATCCCTCATAACGATATCATGTGCATCGTTACGGAGCTTATATCGGCCGGTTCTCAGCTGTCATTATAAAGTCGGAGGCGGGATATTGCAATCACTTTTCTATGAACTGTAACTTACCGCTCATTAACAAAATATTCACTTGACCGGATTTCCCGAATGGAATAGTATGTATAAGATACTATTATAAGTGCGGAAGGAGGAGTAAGATGATTCGCACAATTCTGAAAGAAGTCAGGGAGTACAAATGGGCCTCTATCATGACTCCGGTATTCATGCTTCTGGAAGTGCTGATGGAGACACTGATCCCGTTTCTGATGGCGTCGATTATCGACGACGGCGTCAATGCCGGGAACCTCACCCATATCTACAAAACCGGCGGGCTGATGCTCGTGGTGGCTGTGGCAGGGCTGCTTGCCGGGATGGCCGGAGGGCGGTTCGGCGCAAAGGCTTCGGCCGGGCTCGCCCGGAACCTGCGCTCCGATATGTTCAACCACATCCAGACCTTTTCATTCGCCAATATTGACCGGTTCAGCACAGCCGGGCTCGTCACAAGGCTGACGACCGATGTCACGAACGTGCAGAATGCCTACCAGATGATCCTGCGCATGATGATGCGCGCGCCGTCGAGCATGATCTGCGCGCTGTTCATGGCATTCGCGATCAATGCGAGACTCGCGAGCATCTATCTTTGCGCGGTGATCTTTCTCGGGGTGATCCTGTTCTTTATCATCAGGCACGCGACGCAGTATTTCCGTATGGCGTTTCCGAAATACGACGAGCTCAATGCCTCGATCCAGGAGAATGTCTCCGCGATCCGCGTCGTCAAGGCGTATGTGCGTGAGGAACAGGAGACGACGAGGTTCCAGCGGGCCAGCGAGAACATTTACCGCATTTTCGTGAAGGCTGAATGTAACGTTGTCTACAATGCGCCGCTGATGATGTTCACCGTCTATACCTGCATTATCCTGATCAGCTGGCTCGGCGCGAAAATGATCGTGTCCTCTACGCTCACGACCGGAGAACTGATGAGCCTGCTGACTTACTGTATGAACATTCTCTCGAGCCTGATGATGCTCTCGATGACCTTTGTCATGATCACGATGAGCACGGCCAGCATCGAACGTATCGGCGAGGTGCTGAACGAGACCAGCGACCTGCAGAACCCGGAGCAGCCGGTCACAGAGGTTGCGGACGGCTCCATTACATTTGACCACGTCAGTTTTTCCTATAAAAAAGACAGCCCGGAGCCTGTCCTCAAGGATGTCTGTCTCGACATCCGCTCCGGTGAGACGATCGGCATCATCGGCGGGACGGGCAGCGCCAAGACCAGCCTTGTCTCGCTGATCAGCCGTCTCTACGACGTGACAGCCGGGGAGATCCGCGTCGGCGGGCGCAATGTAAAGGACTACGACATGGAAGTGCTGCGCAACCAGGTCGCGGTCGTACTCCAGAACAATGTCCTGTTCTCCGGCACGATCTACGACAATCTGCGCTGGGGCGACCAGAACGCGAGCGACGAGGAATGCCGCTTCGCCTGCCGTCTCGCCTGTGCCGATGATTTCATCACCGCCTTCCCGAAGGGCTATGACACGTGGATTGAGCAGGGCGGCAGCAACGTCTCCGGCGGCCAGAAGCAGCGCCTGTGCATCGCGCGCGCCCTGCTCAAGAAGCCGAAGATCCTGATCCTCGACGACAGCACCAGCGCCGTTGATACCGCGACAGATGCCCGCATCCGCAAGGCTTTCCGCGAGGATATCCCGGATACGACGAAGCTGATTATCGCGCAGCGTATCTCGAGCGTGCAGGATGCCGACCGCATCATCGTCATGGATGAGGGACATATCGACGGCTTCGGCACGCACGAGGAGCTGCTCGCTTCCAATGAGATCTACCGCGAGGTCTACGAGTCGCAGACCAATGGCGGCGGAGATTTTGATGAAAAGGAGGGTGCGTGATATGCCAGGACCTATGAAAAAAGCCGCGCCGGGGCAGAAGTCCCAGGTAGAGCATCCGGGACAGCTCCTGATGCGCCTGATGAAGTATGTATTCCGTGATTACAAAATGCAGTGCCTGCTCGTGTTTGTGCTGATCTTTGCAGATGTCATCACGAACGTTCAGGGGACGATGTTTATGAAAAACCTGATCGACGATTACATCACGCCGTTTTTGCTGACTGACAACCCTGATTTTTCGCCGCTTGCACAGGCGATCGGGCGCGTCGCGGTCTTCTATGTGATCGGTATCATCTCTGTGTACCTGTACAACCGCATCATGGTGACTGTCACACAGGGCGTGCTGCGCAACCTGCGCAACGAACTGTTCGCGCACATGGAAAAGCTGCCGATCAAATATTTTGACACACGCACACACGGCGATATCATGTCGGTCTACACAAATGATATCGATACACTGCGCCAGCTCATCAGCCAGAGCATCCCGCAGCTCATCAGCAGTGCTTTTACAATTGTCAGCGTCTTTATCAGTATGGTGATCCTCAGCGTCCCGTTGACGCTCGTCACACTTGTGATGGTGTGCCTGGTACTGTTCTGCTCGAAAAAATCCGCCGGGCTTTCCGGCCGCTACTTCATCCAGCAGCAGAAAAACCTCGGCGCAGTCAACGGCTACATCGAGGAAATGATGAACGGCCAGAAGGTAGTCAAGGTCTTCTGCCACGAGGAACAGAATATAGCGCGCTTCACAGAGCTGAATGACCAGCTGTTTGAGAGCGCTGACCGTGCGAATACATACGCGAATATCCTCGGCCCGATCAACGCCCAGCTCGGCAACGTCAGCTACGTTGTCTGTGCAATCGTCGGCGGCGTGCTCGCGCTGAACGGCATCGGCGGCTTCACGCTCGGGGGCCTCGCGAGCTTCCTTACCTTCAACAAGAGCTTCAACCGGCCGATCAACCAGGTCAGCCAGCAGCTCAATTCGATTGTCATGGCAATGGCCGGGGCGGACCGTATCTTTAAGCTCATGGATGAGACGCCCGAGACGGACAACGGCTATGTGACGCTCGTGAACGCGAAGGAAGAAAACGGTGTGCTGACGGAGACGTCCGAGCGCACGGGCCGCTGGGCGTGGAAGCATACGCATCAGGCGGACGGTTCCGTCGACTACAAGGAACTGCGCGGTGACGTCGTCTTCGACGGCGTGGATTTCGGATATACCGATGACAAGATCGTGCTCCACGATGTGAAGCTGTACGCGAAGCCCGGCCAGAAGATCGCTTTCGTCGGCTCAACCGGAGCCGGGAAGACGACGATCACGAACCTGATCAACCGTTTCTACGATATCCAGGATGGCAAGATCCGCTATGACGGCATCAATGTCAACAAGATCAAAAAGGATGACCTGCGCCGCTCGCTCG
>CAYRKA010000123.1:0-5850 GCA_964424785.1 uncultured Lachnospiraceae bacterium
TGCAAGTTATCATTAAGATACTCTGCGCACTTCTGTCTTTGCTTTCCTGCGGGCCAGTTCTTCTGTCCATTCAACCTTGTAAACCAGGCCATGGATCACGAAGCTCATCATAACGCCGCAGACCACATCAACAACCGAATGCTGGTCAAGCAATACTGTAGAGGCACAGATCAACACCGCAATCACGAAGTGAACGGCAAGTGTCAGCCTCCTGTGCTTCAATCCCTCCGTACTGCAGATCGCCTGAAATACCATAACCGTATTCATCACATGAATCGACGGGCAGACATTCGTCGGCGTATCGATACCGCGCAGCAGCACGACGAGATTGTAGAGGAATCCTGTCTCATGCGGATTCGCCGCAAGCCGCAGGTTCAGGCCTGTCGGAAAAATATAGTAGATCGCGAGGCAGATCGTCAACCCCGAAAATACCATAATGCAAAGCTTCTTGTACTCCTGCCAGCTCCTCCTGCTGAACCAGATAAAGGCGCCTGGTATATACAGGAACCAGAACACGTATGGAATGATAAACGTCTCACAGAATGGTATCACTTCATCGAGTTTGCAGTGAATGATATATTTCGGCACTACATTAGCCTCCAGCCAGGCAAATACGCTCAGATAGAAAATCAGATACAGTACCGCGATCATCAGCGGATACTTCCTGAACCAGTCCTTCACTTTTTCCATTTTCATACTGTCTCTCCCCTGTGCAGTATTGAATTGTCTCATACAGATCCTTCCCTACTCAGCGGCACTAATCATAGCACCAATTCCCCTGCCACGCAAGACCCAAAATATAAAATCTTATCTCATAATCGTTTGTCTATTCTAGCATCTTTTTCGTCTCTTGTCATAAAATTTCGATTTTTTTAAGAAAAAGATATGGAATGCGTTATTTTTTTAGTTTTCATTCGTTTTATATAGCAGAGAACATTCTTTATCGCTGTGAAAACGCCGGAATTCCCTCTGGAGATTCGCGGCGCTTCCGCCGAAACAGTCAGCCAGCCAGCTCTGGTCGACCATGCCCCAGTCATATACTCCGGCATACGTGATATATCTGCTCCACCAGTAGTCGATGACCCGCTGCACGCGACCCCTCCTGCACGGAAGCAGATGGATATCACGGCAGCGGTATGCGATCTCCTCCATCGATGCTAGCTGAGACGAAATAACTGATACGCCGGCCTGCCGCGGGCTCCACAAGCAGCTCCCGCATTCATCCAGAAACGATGCGACGATCAGACGTATATCCGTGCATACCTGGCTGCCCTGCTTCGACTCTATGATAAAGTATGCATCGTCATCCATGAGACAGAACGCATAAATGTGCCAGTCCTGTACCCGCTGTACAGCCCTGACAATATCCAGCAGTTTCTTTTTGTTCCGTTCATCGGCGAACAGATATCTGCTTCCCTCCAAAACGTAATAACAAACTGAATGATTCTCTGAAAAATGTGACATATGATTACCCCTTTTCTCTTTGATAAAGCGTACGCTTTCCCCCTGTGCGGAAATCCTATCACATTTACATATATTTTTCAACATTATATAACAATTAGTGTCATAATGCGTCATCTGGATTGAGGCGCTCTTTTTGCTGCCTTTTTTCAGTATATCAAAAAAGGAGGATGCAACATTTTGTTGCATCCTCCCTTTTGGTACTCCAAATTCCTTTTCACTGACGCGCTCCGTACCACCCGTAGCTTTATGGCAGGCCGCTCCCTGCCGTAAAGCTCTGTCCATATACAGAAGAAAGCCCGTTCAGCCTTGTAATGATACGCTCGGCCTCAGTACCTGCCGCCGGCGTTGGCTGATAATTATTGTACCCTTCTGCAGATGTGATGCTGCACGGAATCACCTCAATATTATCATCTGCCTGCAGGTCTCCGTCATTGAATGTAAAGGTCTGCCTGAAAATAATCGTGTCCGTATCGGATGGCGCGCTGTTACCGCCAAAGCAGAAGTTGCCAAGGCTGTACACAATGTATACGCCATTATATTTTTCGATCGCCTGCAGCATATGCGGATGGTGCCCTACAACAAGGTTCGCGCCGCAATCCACTGCCGTATGCGCCAGCGCTTTCTGCGTCTCGTCCGGCTCCTGAGCCTTCTCTGAACCCCAATGGAACGCCGCAATAATCAGTTTCGCGCCCTGTCCCTTCGCAGCGGCAATCGTATCACGCACCTGCTGCTCACAGTTCATGCCCTGGTCTAATACATAGATGCCTATAAACGCGGTCTGTATGCCGTTCACTTGCCGGTACGCTATGGTGTCGCCGGTACAGTAATCGATCCCGGCTGACGTCAGGCAGCTTTTGGTATCCTCGAAGCTCTGCTCCCCATAATCGCCGCTGTGGTTATTCGCAAGCGTAACTACCTCGACGGAACCGTCTGCCAGAATCTCAGTGTAGGATGGATCGCCTTTAAACGCGTATTCTTTATCCGCACGCGCCGTTGATTCTGTCAGAGTGCCTTCAAGGTTTGCAAAGGTTACATCGTCATTCGCCAGGATGTCCGCCACATTCCGAAAAAAGTAGCTATGGCCATTGACAACATCAAAAGCGTCAAAATTTGTCGTCGTATTAAAAGACTCGTCAGATCCAAGCGTACAATCCCCAACCGTGCTGACCGTCACAGTCCGCTCCCGGCTCACATTCACGCTGCACGCGGCTGTCTCAACTCCGTCCGCGCTCACCCGCACCGTAGTCGTGCCTTCGCCCACGGCTGTGACCGTACCCGAATCATTTACGGATACGACAGCCGGATCGGCGCTCTCGTACCGCAGGTTATTCAACAGGGCGCCCTGCGGCAACGCCTCGGCCTCCAGGCTGCTGGTTTCCCCTGGGGTAAGCATAAGCTCTGTCGGTGTGACCGCCAGCGACTCAGCCGTCTCCATTGTCGTTACAATTGGAGCGCTGCGGTTCCCCGCCTCATCTTCCGCGTAAAAATAGTAAGTCGTGTTCTCCTCAAACGGGACCGGGGCAACATAATCCTCATAAACCGGGAACTGATTCCATTCGGATGCGGACACCGCCGCATACCGAAGCTTCTTCACCTGTGAACGCGCATCCGAAGCCGTCAGCACAATCTGGGTATCTGCCCGCGAAGCATTGACAACAGGCGGCTCTGGATCTATCTTCGGGAGTTCGATCTGCGCGCCGAGCTCTCCCTGGTCTGTCACAACTGTGGCCGTCAGCATCCAGTCACTCGCCGTGAACGCCACAACGCCGTTCTCATCCGGCGTATATGAAGTCCCGTTGATCGTCACACGGCTGACCTGCGCACCGGAGGCTCTGAATCTGAGCGCCACCGGATACGAAGCACACCAGTCCTGCGGCTCCTGCTCCACAGTCACTGTCAATCCCCTGTCCGCAGTGATATGCTCGCTCTTCTTCTTTACCTCTACCGAAGCAGAGATTCCCTTTACAACGAACACAAGAATCAGGACGGCCAGCACCAACACGGCTGCAAGCATAGCAAGCTCGCGATGAGAGATCCCCTTCTGGCGCAGCTTATCAAAGAACCCTGCCCGGGCGTCCTCTATATGGCCACCGGCAGCTGCCTGGCCATCTGGCTGAATGCTGCCGGTTGCTTCTCCGGCACTGTCCCCATGGTCGCCGCCGGCTGCCCGGATATCCGTCCGGGCACTGTCCTCAGGCATACTGAGCAGCCGGTCGATCGCTTTCTGGTCCTCCGTCTTCTCCGCAGGCTCCGGCTCCGTATCGGCACACTGTCCCGGAGCCTCCGCCGGAAAACGCCTGCCCGATGCAAGCCTGCCGGAAATGCGCTTCAAACGGCCGGACGCCTGCTCCACGTCTGGCGCTGCCTTATGCACCGACGTTTCCTTATCAGGGACCGGGTGGCCGGCGCCTGCTGTTTCCACAGCCGCAGCTTCACCGCCTTTATCGGCAGCTTTCTGCGCATCAGCCGCCTCCCTGCGCGCCGCAAGCTTCCCCTTAACAGCGCCGGCAAATCCGGCAATCCCTGCAAACGCGCCCTTTACCTTTTCCGCAAACTCAGGATTCTGCTCCTCATCGCGCAGCAGCTTCTCAAACTCATCATCATCCGGTAAAGCCGTCGCTTCCTCGTCAGAATCGTCTGCTCCCGCTTCCTCCGCCTCCGAGCGCTCAGCCCTGCGCCTGCGGCGCTCCCGCCTCTCTTCGGCCTCCCGCGCGCGCTCTTCCTCCCGGCGGCGCAGCTCTGCCTCCTGCCTGAGCCGTTCCTCCTCCTGCTTTAGCCGCTCTGCCTCTTCTTTTTTACGCAAAGCCTCCTGGGGCTCCTCTCCGCGCTGGACCGCGCGCACGATTTCCATTAACTGTTCGACATTATCTGCCGTCATTTTATCCTTATTCATTATCTAAAGTACGCTGCTCCTGACTCAAAAATCTTCAGATCCTGTTCTCCGTAAATATTGACTGCCACGGAATCGCCGCGGCGCTCCGAGTGCGCCATCTTGCCAAGCACACGGCCATCCGGGCTTGTGATACCTTCAATCGCAAAGTAGGAGCCATTGACATTCCACTCTTCTTCATCGACCAGGATATCCCCGTCCGGATCGCAATACTGTGTCGCCACCTGCCCGTTTGCAAACAGCCGCTCCAGCCATGCCCTGTTCGCGACGAAACGCCCCTCACCGTGGGATGCCGGGTTCGTGTAAACGCCTCCCGGCTGTGCGCCTGCCAGCCACGGAGACTTGTTGCTGACGACCTTCAGATAAACCATCTTTGAAATATGGCGGCCGATCGTATTGAAGGTCAGTGTCGGCGAGTCCGGCGTCTGGCCCGTGATCTCACCGTACGGTACCAGCCCCAGCTTGATCAACGCCTGGAACCCGTTGCAGATCCCGAGCGCCAGCCCGTCACGCTCATTCAGCAGCTTCATGACAGCCTCTTTGATCCTCGCATTCTGGAATGCGGTCGCAAAGAACTTTGCCGAGCCGTCCGGCTCATCGCCTGCGGAAAAACCGCCCGGGAACATGATAATCTGTGCCTGGCTGATCGCTTTCTCAAAGACTTCGACCGAATCGCGGATATCCTGCGCGCTCAGGTTGCGGAATACCCTGACGTCAACCTCCGCACCTGCACGCTCAAATGCTTTCTGGCTGTCATATTCACAGTTCGTGCCCGGGAATACCGGGATGAAGACACGCGGCTTCGCGACCTTATTCCTGCAGACATAGACCTTGTCAGCGCGGAAAACGCCATGTTCCGCCCTGCCGCCCGCCGCGTCATCCGTCCTGAAAAGATATGCAGTCGGGCCGTCAGACGGCTTCCCGTCGATATCAAGCCCGCCGCCGACCGTCGGGATACCTGACGCCGTCTTAAAGACGCGCTCCAGCGTGCCCTTCCAGGCCTTCAGGGCCTCACCCAGCGGAAGCTTCATATCCTTGTATTCAAATGCGCCGCGATCTGTCACCTCACCGATTACCGTATAGGTGATCGCCAGGGAGCCGACCGCACCGTCCGGCACCTCCGCCACGATGTCGCCAAAACCTGCCGTGAACAGATCCCTCTCATCAAAATGATGCTCGATTCTCACACCCAGGCCGTTGCCAAACGCCATCTTCGACACGGCTGCGGCCAGGCCGTTCCCGTCAAGCGCATATGCTGAAATAATCCGGCCGGCCCTGATATCCTCATGGAATTTCGCGTACTGGTCCATGATCTGGCTGTATACCGGAAGGTCATAAGCATCCTTCTCAATCCGCAGCAGCACAAGCTTGCTGCCCGCACGCTTGAGCTCCGGTGTAATGATCGTACGGTCGCTTGCGATATCAACCGCAAAGGACACAAGCGTAGGCGGCACATCGATCTCATTGAATGTGCCGGACATACTGTCCTTGCCGCC
>CAYRKA010000124.1:0-2528 GCA_964424785.1 uncultured Lachnospiraceae bacterium
CCGGCCTCCTGTTCGCAGATTTCCTGTGCCTGCTTTGCGGAAAGCGCATCATCCAGCAGCGCGGTCACTGTACCGGCCTGCCCCTGTGCCAGCACACTGTAGCGTATGGCGGCAAGATAGAAAAGAAGCGCCGCCATCCACCGAAATAAAACCTGGATCCTTCTCATATTCCGCCCTTCCTGCTCGAAATCCATTTTACAATAGTCCGATAAATTCCCTGTATTTTATACCTCATGTAAATCTATAGTCCTGTCTCAATCCCGGCTGCTCAGCTCTCGATCCGCACACGGCTGCCATTGTCCACTGTTTTGTCCGAGCCCGTAATCACCTCCTGGCTGCCCGTAACGGATCCATCCGCAAGAGCCGCGTACAGTTCATTCTTTTCAAGCACGGTTACGCTGACCTTGCGCGCCTGGAGCTCGGTTCCCATGACAGAATCATACTCATCGGGGACGAGCACGTATGCCTGGTTTTTTTCATCGAGGTGCAGCGCCGAGACCGGGACAGTGGTCGCATAAGTCTCTGATTTTTTGCTGAATTCGAGTGTCGCAGTCATGCCGATCTCAAACGTCCCATCCGGGATCTGCACCGTCACATGGTAGACTTCCTCGTCCTCTTCATCTTCTGTTACCGATTCCACAGGCAGCTCCTCAAGCTTGTTCTTCTGGCTGCTCCCGGACAGCGTGACGAGGTCGCCCGTACCGATGTACTGCTCCTGGTCCTTCGTAAGCTCTGCGGTAAAACGGTAGCCCTTCGACAGGTCCGCCATCAGAATGGCCGTCGTATCCGTTGTCTTCTCCCCGGTCGTTATATTGATTTTCGTGACCAGGCCATCTGCCGGTGCATATATTTTCCCATCGTTTTCCTGAAGCTTTTCCAGCTTTTGAAGGGAAAGCTCCATCTGCTCATAAGCAATCTCCGCCATCCGGTCGGAGCTGTCTGACGCATTCGGGATCCCCGCCTCCTGGACGGCGCGGCCATTTGTCACCTGCGCTTCGTTCGCACTGATCGCGGCATCCTCATAAGCCTCCCTGGCAGCCTCCACATTCGCGATCAACTGCTTCTCTGTCTGAGCGTTTTCGGAAGTTTCAGATGCCAGCCGCTCCTGCTGATACTGTGCAAGGGCTGCCTCAGCCTGCTCCTTTTCCTGCTTTGCGGCCTCCACCTTGTCCCGCGCCTCCTGCAGGGCCTGTGCATATTGCTCCCGTACTTCCTGTTCGGTACGGACAGGATCTGCCGCAGCGGCGGAGCTGTCCTGCGTGCCGGAACTATCCTGCGCTTCCGTATCACCCTGTGTGCCGGCGCTGTCCTGCACATCGGAATTATCCTGTGTACCAACGCTGTCCTGGGTCTGGGTATTATCCTGTGCTTCGGAACCGCCCTGCGTACCGGTCCCATCCGGCACTATATCAATATCTTCCACTATGATATCCGCTTCATCATCTTCCACTATGATATCCGCTTCATCTGTGAACACGCCGACGCTGTCAGAAGCCACGTATGTATCATCCGGCTCACCGTCCCCACCATCCGTAATATCTGCGGCGTACAAAGATCCATTCGGATCTGCGGCAACATCCTGTTCCCCTTCCGGCAATCCATCTGAATCCGTGGCATCCACATTACCCGCCTGCGTGCGTACTGCTTCGTTAGCAGTCAACGTAGCGCTGTCTCCCTGCAGCAGCGCCTGATTGACCGCGTTCTCGATCGTCCACTGCAGGCTCGTAAGCTCCTGTTCCGCCTGGATATACGCCTCGCTCTTCTCCTCAACCGTCTGCTCAAGCGAATCCTCGACAGCGCTGTCCTCAGATTCTGTATTCTTTCCACTCTCCTTGCGGTATTCCTTCAAGGCATCCTGCGCCTCCGTAAGCTGCTGCTTCGCGCGGGAAAGCTGTACGTTCGCCCGGCTGACAGCAAGTGAATAATTTTCCGATGCCTGTGCCTGTGCGTTCGCTTTCTGCTGCGCACTCACGTCCTTCTGGCTTTTCGCATCGTCCACCTGGAGCTGCTGCTTCTCAAGCTCCTGCTCCTGGTTCAGGATCTCTTCTGCCAACAGGTCCGTGTCCACCTCAAACAGCAGATCCCCCTCTGCCACGCGCTCCCCCTCGCTCACATAGATTGTCCGGACGCGCTGGTCCGGCTCTGTCGTCACCGCAAGCTCCTGGTTCTGCACAATACGTCCTGATGCCCTGACGTCATGGCTGATCGACCTGCTCTGCGGACGCTCTGTCTGTACGACCGCAATCCCCATCTGATCCGCGGCACGCGATAATACCGTAAAACAAAACATAAATACGAAAAACAGTACCGCCAGGCGCAGCAGCTTTCCTTTTTTCATAATCCGCCTCCTTGTTTGTTTCGAATGATTCATTCCTTCAGCGCAGCGGCAGCAATCCCCTGCTCCAGATACTCCTGGCCGCTGAGGAAAATCAGCACCGCCGGGATCAGCATCATCAGTGCGGCAGCAAAACCGACGCCCGCCTCCTCAAGGCCGATCTCCGGCAGGTACAGTGACAGCGGCCAGAGCG
>CAYRKA010000124.1:2628-5846 GCA_964424785.1 uncultured Lachnospiraceae bacterium
ACGGCCCCGTTTACCACAGCCGCGGCGGCGATCTTGTCAAACGACAGCTCGCGGAACCAGTTGTTGTAAAGATGCTGCAGCAAATACATACTCTGATCCGGATAATCGCCTGCCACGAGCCACGCCTCGCGGAATACCTTGAACGAATTGAGGAATGACAGCACCGTGATCGTATACAGAGACGGAAGCAGGTTCGGAAGCGTAATCCTTGTGAAGCACTTCCACTCCCCTGCCCCGTCCACACGCGCGGCTTCATAGATTTCGACCGGGATCCCCGCGAGTCCTGCCATCCACAGCACCATGTCATATCCGATATTTTTCCAGAGGTAGCTGAGCACAAGCACCGCAAAGGACGCGCTGCTGCCCATCCAATTGATTTTTTCCCCTCCGAAGCGCAGGATCAGGCCGTTCAGCAGGCCATTTGAATGAAAAAGCACCTTCCAGACGAGTACTACCGATGCTGCCGGTACTGCCATCGGGAGCAGGAACATACTCTTCAGCAGGTTTTTCCCGAATTTCAGCTTCTGGAACACGACTGCAAGCAGCAGCGAGAGCACGACGAGCAGAGGAATACAGACTGCCGTAAAGCGCAGCGTATTGGAAGCCGCCGTCCGGAAGGCCGTATTGGAAAATACTTCGCGGTAATTTTTCAGCCCGACCCACTCATTCGTCACGGCGCTCTGGAACGAGCGCACAACGACCTCGATAAACGGCAGCAGCGTGAAACAGGCCACCCCGGCAAAGCCGGGCAGCAGGAAGAGGATGCCCGGCAGCCCGCGCATCCTGCCCTTTCTCCGCGGCGTCATTCCGCCAGATACAGATTCATCTTCTGCATAATCGAACTGACCGCCTCATCCGCGCTGATCTCCCCGTTCAGGCAACGGCTGATCTCCTCACTGATGACTTCCTTTGGCACGCGCTCCGTTTCAGCGCAGACAGACACCTGCTCCACCATTGCCCGCAGCACATCCAGCTCCTCATCCGTCGGCCACTCATAGGTCAGCTCCACCAGATCATCACCATCGCCGCTCCCGGTTGTAAAGCTAAGCGACTCCGCTTCCTCCGATGCCGGATGCAGCAGCTCCTCAAAGGCCGTCCGGTTTACCGGGAACCCGGCATCTGCCAGCCCGCTCTGCCCCTCTGCCAGGAGCATATAACGCACAAAATCAAGTGCGCGTTCCTGCGATTTCGATGTGCTCACTACACCCAGAACACAATCCGGCACGAAAACATCCTGCTGCCCGAGCTCCAGCAGCGACTCCGCGCATCTGCCGGTCTGCTTATTCACGGAGGTCAGACCCATATATGACGTAATGCTGCCAAGCGTCCCCACCGCAACCTGAGCCGGATTCTCCAGAAGGTCAAGCACTTCCATACTCATCGTATCGCCCATGATCGAATACAGGTCATCCATCGCATCATACGATGTATACTCGCCGCTGTCATATCTCTCGAAAATCTTCTGAAGCTCCTGGGATTCCGCCACCGCGTTCTCCCGGTAGAGCCGCGTCGCCTCGCATATCCCGTTCACGAACTCAGCCAGCTTCTCCTCGTCGATCGTATCATCCTCATTTTTCCAGCTCCCCGCATAGGATGGGTACAGCAGGCTGGTAAGGCTGATCACATCCGACGCGGTGAGCGAAGTTACCTGCGCCGCAAGCTCCTTCAGCGCCTCCATGCTGTCGAGCCCTTCAGCCAGCGCCGGATCGCCTGCCACGATCTGAAGAGAGAAGCCGCAGGGCACAGCAGCGAGCATATCCTCCGCGCGGTAAGCCTCTGTGACACTCTCAAACAGTCCTTCCGCCTCGTCCACTTCTTTTACCACATCGGAGAGATCCGCCAGCAGCCCCTGCTCCCTGTAGGTATCTACGGACATACCGTCAAGCACCAGGACATCCGGTCCGCTCCCTGCCAGAATATCAGTATTCAGAGTTCGGAGCGCATCCTCCGCCGTAACTCCGTCCTCCCCGCTCATTCCCGTTACATATTTCACGTAAGTATCAGGATACTTCTTCTGGAACAGGACCACAGCCTGGCGGATCGCCGTATTCTCCTTCAGAGAATAGATCGTCAGTTCATTCTGCGGCACGCTGGAAATGCTTTCGTCGTATACATATTTCATCAGCTTCGCATTTCCATCCACATTGCAGACAACATAAAAGCTGTTGTCAAGTACCGCCAGCGAACAGAACGCCACACCCGGATCATACAGTGAGGTCAGCGAGCCGTCGACCACCTGCTCCACAACGCCGCCGTCCATCATATGGGCGAAAATACCCTGGTCCGTGACATAGTACAGCCTGCCATCCCTGTCCACTGCAAACGCGATCGGATACCCCACCGAGGTCGTGACTGCGTATCCAGTCCCATTCGCAAAAAGCGCATTCTCAAGCTCCGTATCCACCGCAACCGGCTCTCCCGTCGTATAATCATACTGCGCAAGCTGTGTGCCGGAAACCGCAAGCACCTGCGTCCCTGCAGCCCCGATCACCTCAGCCTGGTACTCCGCAACCGTCGTGAGCACTTCCCCTGTCGCCCGGTCAAGTGTCACGATCTGGCTTCCGGGCTGGAGCCCCAGCAGCGTGCCGTCAGCGGCAAACTGTAAAAACGATCCCGGAAAATCATCCATCTGTGTCGACTGTGTGTTCCCCTGTGCATCAAACGATACATAGCAATAGGAATAGTCATCCGACCCTTCCGCAAGCACCATAGCCGTTCCCGCGCCTCCGCCGTCCGGCGCTAGCCTCAATGACAGAAAATACATCTCCTCACACTCTTCGCTGAGTTCACCGGCCTCCTGCCAGCTCTCTCCCCCGTCGCTGCTCTCCAGCATCGCCACACTGCCTTCCATATTCTCAGTCGTGCCAATGATACGCAGCATACCCTCGTCTGTGCGCACGATATCCCGCACATAAAAGCCTTCCGGAAGCGTCACCTCCTCCTCCACATAACGCCCCATCGCCGTATCAGGTTCCTCCGCCGATACTGTAACCTGTGCAAAGCTCCCCATGCACAGCGCCGCCGACAGCAGGCCGGCCATAAAACCTTTCCATCGAATCTTCATATAAGCTCCTCCTCGTATAATATGTATCGGCACGCGCGGCTTCGCCGCACCTGCCATGTCGTCGGGACGTATTTTAAGTATGCCGCTTCGCGTCATAGGCGTCCCTTTTGCCACACAGCAACCTCTTTCTCTGAGTGACTGTGAGGACAGTGTA
>CAYRKA010000125.1:0-5841 GCA_964424785.1 uncultured Lachnospiraceae bacterium
AAGAACGTGGTCTGTTCTGGCTGACTGGATCACAGCAGTATAAAATGATGAAAAAAATCCGTGAGACTATGGCCGGAAGAATCGGAATTTTGGAACTTTACAGCCTGTCGAAGAACGAAATCGAAGAGCTGGATTTCCCGAATGAGCTGGATTTCTCACTGTCCTGTTTACTGCAAAGGCAAACCCTTACAAAAAAGAATGACATTGTGGATGTGTTTGAACATATCTGGCGCGGAGGTATGCCGGATGCGTTGTTGGCCGATGTAGAGCAAAGACAGGAATATTTTAACTCCTACATTGAAACCTATCTCATGCGGGATGTGTCCGAAGAAGGCGGCATTACCGATACGGTTCGTTTCCGCAAATTTCTGAACGCTTGTGCTGCTCTGGTCGCGGAGCAAGTCAATTATAAGACTTTGGCAGATGCGGCGGAAATATCACAACCAACAGCGAAAGAATGGGTACGCCTGCTGCAAGGCCTGGATATTATCTATCTGTTGCCGCCTTATGCAAATAACGAACTGAAACGTCTTACGAAAACGCCAAAATTGTATTTTTGCGATACTGGTCTGTGTGCTTATCTGTCGATGTGGCTCACCAGGGATACGCTGATGAACGGGGCAGCCAGCAACCACTATTTTGAAAACTATGTTATCATTGAATTGCTCAAAAATTTTGCCTGTGCGTCCTCTAAGGCCAACCTGACATATTACCGGGATTCCAATGCAAAAGAGATTGATGTGTTTGTGGAAGAAAACGGTGTGATTCATCCGTTGGAAATCAAAAAGTCAGCAAACCCTGACCGAAGGGAAGTTAAAAAGTATGAACTGCTTGATAAGGTAAACCTGGAACGGGGCAGCGGCGGTATTGTCTGTATGTGTGAAGAAGTCATCCCGATTGATACCAAAAACTGCTTTATTCCCTGTAATTTGATCTGAGTCAAAAGCCTGCACCACTGACCACCGATCACTGACCGCTGCCCTCCCCTCACTCTTTCACCACCATGCAGTCCTTTTTGTAATGTCTTCAGCATATCCAATCAGAAACGCTTTGTACAGTGAAAAGTTCTGGTCCGCTGCGACTATTAACTTGCGCGGGACTGCGCCTGTATTTGCGAAACGGCGCTGCCGGATTGCCCGAAGCGCCGTTTCACAGCACGGATGTGCTGTCAGATTCATATGTCAGGTTCACATGATACTTCTATGGTCGGACAGGGGAGATCGATCGTCCCCGGCCGTCCGCCCCTTATTTCCCGGCCGTTTTCCTGCGCCTGTACCACAGCAGCAGTACCACCACCACCGCCGCTGCCGCCACGACCAGCGCCACCACATATGGGAGAATCGGCGTATCATCTCCGGTCTTCACAGCCTTGGCGGACTTTTCCGTCTCAGTCGTCGTATTCTCCACGGACTCCACCTCTTCATACTCTTTGTTCGTGATCGTCACGGTGACCTCCGAATGGTCCTCATCCATGGTAACCTTCGTCCGGTCCACGCTCACTTCATACGCAAAGCCCTGGACCTCTGATACCGGTGTGCCGTCCTCGTCCACCTCGGTCACATACACCGTCGTGGACGTGCCGTCCGCCGGGACCACCACCTCGACCTCGGCGCTCACGGACGAATTGCCCTTCAGCTCCAGGGGCACGATATTCTGCGACACCTGCTCGGAAAGCTTCGTATAGGACGCATCGTCAAAGATGCCCGCATAGAAGACCTTATCGCTCTCCAGGTTGCCGCCGTCGGAGCCCAACAGGCGCTTCGTGACTGTCAGCCAGCCCTGCTTGTAGAATCCCTGCGGCACATTGACGAACTCGTTCGCAAAGGTGACTGTCGCCGCGCCGTCCGCCTCTGTCACAGTTGCCTGGTTGCCCGAAGCGAAGTTCACGGTGTAGACAGTGCCGTCCGCCACCGTGCCGGACAGGAGCACCGCGCCGTCCGCGCTGCATTCTCCTACATAGTATGTCCTGCCCACGTCAAGCCCCTTGAACTCCACGGTCGATGACGAAGCATTCCGGAACACGACCGCCTTGACGTCCGATACCCGGTTCGTGCAAGCCGCGTCCGCGTAAAGCGCCACATAGAAGGTCTGGTTCTTTGCCGCCATCGGCGACCCCTGCAGCGTGATATTTTTTGTCACGGAGATTGAGGCGTTTTTGCTGCTCACCATATTGTCCTCTACCAGAACAGTGCCGTCTGTGCTGACCTTCGCGGTCGTCTTTGCCGTGTCGATCTGGCCCTTCGCGTCCAGCGTAAACGTCACATCCGTCGTGTTCACAACGTAGCCTGCCGGGGCGGCAGTCTCATGCAGCGTGTAGGTCTTGCCCTCGGCAAGCCCTTTCAGTTCATATGCCTCCGCCGCAGAATCCCATTCCGCCACGAGCTGGCCGGCCTCGTCAAGGAGCTGGAGATGCGCGCCTGTGAGGACTTTTCCATCCACCGCGTCGACCTTGTTGACCTTCACGGAGGTCACGTCATTGACAAATTTCATTGCGTCCGCCGTGTACGCGACGCTGCCCGACGGCCCGGTCACTGTAGCATTTGCCTCCAGCGTACCATCACCCTTGTCCGCCACCGTCACAGCCACTGTGTAGACTGTGCTGTCATATACTGTGCCGTTCACCGCCAGGCCGCCGTTTACCTCCGACACCTGATAGTAATAAGTCCCGGCCTCGCTGTAGCTGATCTTGCTGAACCGAATGCTGCCGTCCGCCGCGTTCCTGACGGTCTCCGTGTAGCCGCCCGCTGCAGCGCTCCCGTCCGCATTCACCTCGATCAGAGTGAACTCGAAGTCGTTGCCCGCAAGCCCCTTGCTGTAGGTCTTCGTTCCTGCGAGCTCGATCTCGGTCGTGCCCGTGTACTCCTTGTTATTAAATACAATCTCCTGTACTGTATTCAAAGATTCTCCAGATTGAATATCAGCCACATCAACATCCTTATAAATTTCGCTGCTTGCACTATATTTCGTCACTTCATATATTCCACCGATTGTTATTTTACTTGATGTGACAGATACCCTGACTATATACTTCGTCTCATCATAAATATATCCGTCATTTCCTTCTTCCTCGGTGACCCGATAGTAATGCTCCCCTGCCTCATCATATTGAATGGAACTGAACTGAATCGTCCCACCTTCATTTTCCTTTTCTTCTATCTGCTCCCAGCCGGTTCCATTCCACTTTTCAAGGGCAAATTTAAACACCTGCCTGCCGGTAGCCGGATTCCCATCTACAGTTTTCTCTGCAGAAACAGCAAATGATGCCGGGTTGTCAGTCGAACCAGGCATCTCCTGCCATACTCCGTGCCACTCACCGCCATTCGTCACCTTGTTTGCCACAAGCCAGCCCGTGCTGGTCGCGCCAATATTAAATGTAGCTTTAGGGCATAAAACAACGCCTAAAATCGCGCTGGCAGCGTTTACATAGGTTGCATTCGGCATATTGAAGAATACATGATTCACATAAGGATCCGCAGCCTCATTATTCCCGTCACTTCCGTAATATGCTTCCCCATCTATACTGATTTCAAATTTGTGCAGCTCAACCTGCTCATCAGGGATGTTAAGTACAATGTTCTGATCGGATTTCAAAGCAATGTACATTTTTGACGCCTGGCCTGCATACGTTGCATACTCACCTGTCCCAAAATCCACATAATAAGTTCCGGCAGGACTGTTTGTCAGGTCGATAACCTGCTTCTGATTTGAATTCTCATAAAATATCTCGTTGGGCTGGTAGCCACTTCCCGACGCCAAGCCTGCGCCTGCTCCTGATATCATACTGGAAACCTGTGCCACCAGTTGTTCTTTTGTATATGATGTATCAATATACAGCATCGGATTATTTGCCGTTAAATTTGAGCTGAATTTCTTCTGTGCTTCCTCCGTCGTATAAATAAGGAAAGGTCTATCTGCCTGGCTGCAGTCCGTAAACCAACCGTTCCCTGTATACTCCGCAATAATAAAATTGCCGGGGTTGTGACTCCCTGTATACTTTCCTGCGGTTGTTTGTGCATCTCCCGAAAGCAGCTTTGTAGCAAAATTTGTATCCATATGGCCGCTGTGTGCAATCTCATTTGCCACAATGCCATAGTAAATAGCATCTCCTAATACGCTGTATGGTGTAACTGAATTTCCCGGCGTAAATATCTTAGTGCCAGTCTCTGTAAAAGCGACCACCGAAAAATCACTCAGCGCAAACTCCGCCTGGTCCGTGCCGCCCTCGACGGATGCAGACTCCGCCACTACTTCAACCTTCACATCCCCTGCGGAAATGCCGGTCGCCCGGGCAGTCGAATCAATGGACGCCTTGACACTCTCCTGGAGCGGCATATGGACGACTGTGATATCCTCATCCTCCTCAGCGCCAAGCCCTTCGGAAAGCTGGTTCTGTTTAAAAGTGATGGAAATATCCACCGACCCATCCGTCGGCTGGTATTCCACCTTTTCACCTGCAATTGGATTCCCCTCTTCGTCGGTCGGCTCTACCAGAAACGCGATATCATAGAGAAGCGTGTTTTCGTCTGTATATGCGGGCGCACCGGTGCTCTCGCCTTCGCATGCGGAAATCTCATCCGCGTGGTCATTCAGCGCTTCCATGTAAGCGTCATAATTGTAGCCGCTGCCTGACGGCGTGACCTGCGTCACACGGAACTCCGCATCGTCCGGCACCGCATCTGCATACTGGAGCGTCGCCACCACGCTGACATTTGCGTCCTCATAGGTATAGACTCTCCGGGTATCTTTTGTGCCAAGCCTTATAACAGCAAAATCAGCAGAGCCCTCCATCGCGAATTCCGCGCGGGTGACCTCCGCCCCATCGTCCTGCTGCACATCAGCTCCTATCTCAGCAGCCCCGCCGTCTGCGAGACAGACCACCTTTACCGTCTCTTTGTCCGAATCCTTTCCTTTCAGGATCGGCTCGAGGAATTCTGCTGTGATCCCCACGGTTCCCTCCGGGACCACGGTTTCCCCATCCGCCGAGAAATCGAGATGAAGCCCCTGCGCTCCGATGAATTCCTCATCTTCCCCAATCGCATCGCCCAGGGCTTCCTCCGCCACGTCAGTGAACTCCGCCGTCAGTGTCGTCCCTTCCGGCAATGTCTCCCCTTCCGGCAGAGTCGCTGTAACCCTTATAGCCCCCCCGTCTTCGTAAACAAAAGGGCCTGTCTCCTCTTTCTTTGTCTCCACCACGCTTCCGACGGTCGCCGCAAGAGTTGTCATGGATGAATTTGCCATGACCATAGCAAATGCCAGCATGACCGCCAGGATCCTGTTCCACTTTCTTCTTTCTTTCATAGCGCGCGTTCCTTTCCTTTTACCCCATACAATATCTGTCCTCAACAGTTCCGGATCCGATGCCTCTGCCGCAAATCCACATATTTCACAAATCGGACAGGCGGAGATTCATCTGCTCGATATATTCCCCTTAAATTGTAAAATCAACAGAACGGATATTCCCTTCCCCGGCCTCTTTCGTCACATCCTGTGCAACCGGGCCCTCGGATGTCTCCTCAATGTGAAGGGCGCTCTGTCTCTTCACCTGTTCATCCGGCTGGTCATTTTTAAAATTCAGGGAGATGGAAGCCGCGTCTTCCGGGAGCTCCACTTCGTTTCCGTCCACGCTGAACGTCACTTCATAGAAGGTATACTCCGCGTCCTCCGCTGTCCCGAGATCCCGTATGGATACCGCTTTCGCCTCTTCAAATTCCGCGCTGCCCTCTTCCAGCTTCTTCGCATTCATCACCGCATCCTGCGGGAGCTTTGCCTCTTCGGAAACTTTTGCCCTGATCTCTACTTCGTCATTTTCGAAGAAAAACTCTGTCAGGTATGTTTCTTCCG
>CAYRKA010000126.1:0-5751 GCA_964424785.1 uncultured Lachnospiraceae bacterium
GTATCGGGGCCGCTACTGAGACAGAAATGAAAGAAGCCAAATACCATATGGAAGATGCCCTGAACGCGACAAGGGCAGCCGTATCAGAAGGCATCATTGCGGGAGGTGGCTCCGCGTATATCCATGCACAGAAGAGCGTGGAGAAGGTCGTGGAGCGCCTGAGCGGGGATGAGAAGACGGGCGCGAAGATTGTCTGGAAGGCCCTGGAATCGCCTCTCCGCACGATTGTGGAGAATGCAGGGCTGGAAGGTCCCGTCATCGTGAACAAAGTGAGGGAAAGCAAAGAAGGCACCGGCTTTGATGTGATCGGCGCGGAGTATGTGGATATGATGCAGGCAGGCATCATTGACCCGGTCAAGGTGACAAAGAGCGCACTTCTGAACGCAGTCAGCGTATCTGCGACATTATTGACAACGGAGGCGGCTGTTGCGGATATCAAGGAGAAAGAGCCGGCTGCGCCGGCAGGTAACCCGGACATGGATTATTAAAGGAAGCCAAGCCGCATTTTGGGGAGTGACCGGATCAGGAGGTTGCCCCCCTTTTTCTACTTTGGAGGCCGGCAAATCCCAAAAGACAGTGCAGATGATTTTGAGGGCGTCAGGGCTATTGCCGGCAGGAAGGAGTCATTGATACAGATGAGATACCATTATGTTGTCATTGAGCGTGAATACGGAAGCGCAGGGACAGAAATCGGGGAAAAGCTGTCAGAGCTCGGCGGGATTCCCTGCTACGGGATTGAAATCCTTGAACGGGTGTCGGCAAAGCTGAATATTGGGATCGACCAGATTGAACGGTACGAGGAAAAGGCCACGAACAGTTTCCTGTATTCCATTTATCTTATGGGAAAGATCAATGAAGGGAAGGGTGATGCCCTTTCGAACGAAGGGCTGGTTTATCTGGAGGAACAGAAGGTCATCAGGAGCCTGGCTGAGGAAGGGCCGGCTGTTTTTATTGGAAGATGCGCGGCAAACGCGCTGAAGGACAGGAAAGATGTGCTGAAGGTATTCATCCATGCGGACAAGGAGCTGAGAAAAAAGAGGGCAGTGGAAGTATATGGGATCAGCCCGGACAGCGCGGATGCCGTCATCCAGAAATTTGACCATAAACGCAGCAGTTACTATTCCGTAAACACGGGAAAGGACTGGCGGGATTTATCGAATTATCATATGATCCTGGATAGCGGGAAGCTCGGGAACAGATATTGTGCGGGAATCCTGTGGAATACGATGCAGGAAGACCGGGGAGGTTTATTATGAAAAATATCTTTCATTTCTTATCGGGGGCCAGGGCCGCTGTTGCGGCGATCATTGCCTTACTGATCGTGCAGGCATATTGTGACCTTGCCCTGCCAACTTATACCAGTGACATACTGAATGTCGGCCTCCAGCAAAACGGCATTGAGGACGCGGTGCCGGAAACGATGCGGGAAGAAAGCCTGGATACGCTCGAGCTTTTTCTTACAGAAGAAGAAACGGAAACGCTTGAGGCGGCCTATCTGGACGCTGATGACAATGGGGTGCGGGAGCTGAACAAGACCGGGGATACAGACAGGGAAACGCTCCATGGCATCCTCCTGCTCCCGGAGTGTGTGGTTTACCAAATGGAGAACAGCGACGAGGGGAAGGCCGGGCTTGAGAAAATACAGACGGCAATTGCGCTTGGAATCATGTCAAAAGAGGATTTCAGGCAGCAGCTCGAAGATACGATCTCCCAGATGGAAGGGCTGACGGATACTTTCCTTGACCAGATCGCAGTCAGCTATGTCGCCGCGGAATATGAAGCCCAGGGCGTTGACCTGGGCCAGGTCCGGAATGCTTATCTATTTAAAGTCGGCGCGAAAATGCTGGCAATGACGCTGGTGATGGCCGTGGTCGCCATCCTGACCGGTTATATCGCCTCCGTTGTATCCGCGGGGATCGGACGCAACCTCCGCGAACAGCTTTATTCAAAGGTGATGGGCTTTACCAATGCGGAGATCGAGGAGTTTTCCACTGCATCACTCATTACGCGCTGTACCAATGATATCCAGCAGGTACAGATGCTGGTTGTAATGCTCCTGCGCATGGTTGCTTATGCCCCGATCCTTGCCGTTGCCGGTGTCATCAAGGTGATCCAGACGGGATCCCAGATGAGCTGGATCATCGTAGCGGCGGTCATTGCGCTGGCGGTATGTATCTCTGTCCTGTTTGTGGTCGCTTATCCGAAATTCAAGGTGATGCAGAAGCTGGTAGATAAGCTGAACCTTGTATCCAGGGAGCTCCTGACCGGCGTGATGCCGATCCGCGCGTTTGGGCGGCAGAAATACGAGGAGGAACGTTTCGCAAAGGCCAATACAGAGCTTTTCAGGACGCAGCTGTTTACGAACCGGACGATGACGTTTATGATGCCGGTCATGATGCTGATTATGAATGGCGTTTCCGTGCTGATTGTCTGGGTCGGCGCCCAGGGGGTGGATGCGGGTACGGTACAGGTAGGCAATCTGACCGCGTTCATTACCTATTCCATGGTCATCATCATGTCCTTCCTGATGCTTTCCGTGATCTCTATCATGCTGCCCCGTGCGGGGGTGGCCGCTGACCGTATTGTAGAGGTCCTGAACACCGAGGTCTCCCTGACGGATGCCCCTGATGTAAAGGATCGGGAGCTGGAGCATGTACAAGGCAGGCTGGCTTTTTCAGATGTCTCATTTGCTTATCCGGGAGCTGAGTCTCCTGTGCTGGAACATATATCTTTTGTGGCGGAGCCAGGGAAGACCACCGCGATTATTGGATCTACCGGATGCGGCAAATCCACACTGGTGAATCTGATCCCGCGGTTTTACGATGTTTCTGAGGGCAGCATAACCATTGACGGGGTGGATATACGCGAGATCAGCCAGAAAAAACTCAGGGACTGCATCGGCTATGTGCCGCAGAAGGGGATCCTGTTTTCCGGGACAGTGGAGAGCAACCTGAAATATGGCGGCAGCCAGATCACGGATGAAGATATGAGAGCCGCCGCGGAGATCTCGCAGTCCGTGGAATTCATTGAAGCGAAGGAGGCCGGGTATCAGTCTCCGATCGCCCAGAACGGCTCCAACGTGTCAGGCGGCCAGCGACAGAGGCTTTCCATTGCAAGGGCAATCGCGAAGCACCCGCAGATTTACCTCTTTGATGATACGTTTTCGGCTCTGGACTACAAGACAGATGCCGCGCTGCGGGCTGCGCTTGCAAAACAGACTGAGAATGCTACTGTCCTGATTGTCGCGCAGAGAATATCGACCATTATGCACGCTGACCGGATCCTCGTCATGGAGGAAGGGCGTATTGTAGGGATGGGGACGCATAAGGAACTGCTTGAGAGCTGTGCGACTTATCTGGAAATTGCCAGAGGGCAGCTGTCAGAAGCAGAGATCCAGGGTGCGCTGAAAGGAGGAGAATGATATGGCTGGGAACAGAAAACCGGCAGGAGGAAACGGACGGATGGCCGGAGAGAAGGCAAAGGATTTCAAGGGGACGATCAGGAACCTGCTGCATTATATGGGCGCATATAAGATCGCCCTGGCCCTGGTGGCGGTTTTTGCGGTTGTCTCTACGGTCTGCAATGTCATCGGGCCGAAGATCCTGGGCAATGCCACGACAGAGCTGTTCAATGGGCTGATTGCAAAGCTTTCGGGAACCGGCAGCATTGATTTCGGGAAAATCGGGTCGATCTTGCTGGGGTTGATGGGCATTTATGCGCTGTGCGCGGTTTTTTCCTTCCTTCAGGGACTTATGATGACGGAGATGTCCCAGAGAATGTGCTTCCGGATGCGGGAGGATATCAGCCAGAAGGTCAATCGGATGCCCCTGTCCTACTTCGAGGAGAATTCCGTGGGGGATATCCTGTCCCGTATCACAAATGATGTGGATACGCTTGGGCAGGCATTCAACCAGTCGATCACGCAGCTGATCACATCGGTCTGCACCCTTGTGGGGGTAGTCATTATGATGCTGACGATTTCCCCGCTCATGACGCTGATCACTGCGCTGATCCTCCCGGTGTCGCTGATACTGGTCATGGGGATTGTAAAAAAATCCCAGAAATACTTTATGGCACAGCAGAGCTATCTGGGAAAGATCAACGGACAGATTGAGGAAACGTTCTCCGGCCACAACGTGGTAAAAGCGTTCAACCGGGAGGCAGCGGAACTGGAGAAATTCAGGGAAACGAACGGCATTTTGTATGAATCCGCATGGAAGAGCCAGTTCCTGTCAGGCCTGATGCAGCCGATCATGAATTTTGTCAGCAACCTGGGGTATGTGGCGGTCGCTGTTTCCGGGGCGATGCTGGCCGCTGCGGGTACCATTGCGATTGGCGATATTGTGGCGTTTGTCCAGTATGTCAAGCGTTTCACTCAGCCGATCACGCAGATGGCCCAGGTCTCCAACCTCCTGCAGTCCATGGCAGCCGCGGCAGAGCGTATCTTTGAATTCCTGGGGGAGGAAGAAGAGGACCAGGCCACGGAAAATCCGGTGAGCCCGTCCGTAATCCGGGGTGAGGTTTCCTTTGACCATGTCCGGTTTGGTTATCACCCGGATAAGGTTATCATCCATGATTTCAATGCGGATATTGATGAGGGGCAGATGGTTGCCATCGTAGGGCCGACAGGCGCCGGTAAGACCACCATGGTAAAGCTGCTGATGCGGTTCTATGATGTGAACGGCGGCTGCATCCGGCTGAACGGCCACCCGGTCAGCGAGTTTGACCGGAATGAGCTGCGCAAAGGCTTCGGCATGGTCCTGCAGGACACCTGGCTTTTCAAGGGGAGCATCATGGAGAACATCCGTTATGGACGGCTGGATGCGACGGATGAAGAGGTGATCCAGGCGGCGAAGCTCGCGAGGGCGGACAAATTCATCCGTTCCCTGCCGGGCGGCTACCAGATGGAGATCAACGAGGAGGGCTCCAATATTTCCCAGGGGCAGAAGCAGCTCCTGACGATTGCCCGTGCACTCCTTGCGGACAATCCGATTATGATCCTGGACGAGGCCACGTCCTCCGTGGATACCAGGACCGAGCACCTGATCCAGGCGGCCATGGACACCCTGCTGAAAGGGCGCACCTCATTTGTCATTGCCCACCGCCTCTCGACCATCCGGAATGCGGATCTGATCCTGGTAATGAAGGACGGGGACATTGTGGAGCAGGGGACGCACGAGGAGCTGCTGGAACGGGGCGGTTTTTACGCAGACCTCTACAATGCGCAGTTTGAAGCGGCTGGCTGATGGATTACCGGTATAAGATGTCATTCAAAAGGCACTTGCAAATTCTGATCATGATTTCATAATTACCAGATTGGATTTTTGGCCAGAATTGTCTGGAGGGTTCTCTATGTTGATTTGTTGAGCGCCGGAATGATGTTATTCAGACTATCGTAACCCCCATGCGCTTTGAGCGTACCACTGCGCATAGTAATTGTAAAGATGCCGCTGTTGCCGTCAGATCTGACGGGCAACAGCGGCATCTTTGGAAAGAAGAGAAAAATGTATGAAAAACTTAACCGAAATTAAGATAGTTGTTTGTCGAAGCCGCCTTGCAGTACAGACGCGCCGTGCACCGGGCTGGCCTCATTTGATGGTGTAAGTATATCGGGGAAATGTGTTGAAAACGTGACGGAAATCATAAGGAAATGTGAAAGAAATGAAAATTGCCAAAAAGGTCATTCTGCGATATAGTGATTCCAGGGTCAAAAGCCTGTCTCCACGGAATGCTTGCATTTCAGTGGAGACA
>CAYRKA010000127.1:0-5744 GCA_964424785.1 uncultured Lachnospiraceae bacterium
CTGCTGTAATACCTACGCAACCCCTGGATGGCAATAGCCGAATATCCAAATCTTTCATAGTCTGTATATAGTAAGTATTTGCACATTCCTGTCTGCATATCTCAAACAGCTTGCGGGTGTTGGAGCTGTGACTGCCTCCGATCACAATCATCGCATCCGCTTTCTGTGCAATCGTACGGGCTTCCGACTGGCGTTCTTCCGTAGCATTGCATACCGTATTCAAGATATCCACACTATCATAACGCATTTCAAAAATAATTTCAACTAATTTATCAAAATTATTGTAATTAAATGTCGTCTGTGAAACGATACACAGTGGCTTATTGCGGTCATGGGAAAAGCAGCGTGCCTCCTCCTCATTTCCGACCACGGATACAGCTCCGTGGCACCAGCCCTTGATCCCTTCCACCTCGGGATGCCCGTCATTTCCGATAATCAGAATATCCGCCCCGGCCCGGCTGTGCTTATCCACGATGCGGTGAATCTTCCGCACAAACGGGCACGTGGCATCGACCATATGGAGTCCTTGCCGTCCGATCTGCTCATAAACACACCTCGGGACTCCATGCGACCGGATGACAACCGTGCCTTCCGTTACCGAGGCCAGTTCCTCCTCATTTTCGATGATCCGGACACCATGCCCCGCGAGCTCCCGCACGACCTCCTCATTGTGGATAATCGGCCCATATGTATAGATCGGGGGCACACCTTCGTCGACCTGACGGTACACCTGCTCCACAGCGCGCTGTACCCCGAAGCAGAATCCGGCTGTCTTTGCAACGATTACTTCCATTATATACAGTTCCTCCGTAACGATTCCCCACCGGCCTGGGCTTATGCCGCCGAAGCCACAGGAATTTGGCTCAGGAGCGCATAATCACTGCGTCATCCTTCCCCCATACGCTCCTTCGCAAGCTTCACAATGCAGGCGACTACCTCATCGATACGCATATTGGAGGAATCCACAACCACTGCGTCCTCCGCCTGCCGGAGCGGCGCCACCTCGCGGTGCATATCCCGGTAATCACGCTCCTCGATCTCGCGCTCGGTCTCCGCCAGATCACACGTCTCCCCCTTCGCCTGAAGCTCCAGATAGCGGCGTTTCGCCCTTACCGAAGTGCTCGCAGTCAGATAGATTTTGAGCTGTGCCTCCGGCAAAATTACCGTCCCGATATCCCTGCCGTCCATCAGCACATTCTCCCGCGCGGCAAGCCCTCTCTGCAGGTTGGTCAGCTTCGCGCGCACACACGCCTTCGACGACGATATACTCGTCATACTGCTGACCTCCCCGGTACGGATCATCCCGGAAACATTCTCCCCGTTCAGATATACCTGCTGCTCACCATCCTCATAACCGATCGCGACATCGATCCGGGCGAGCGCAGCCTGCAGAGCACCCTCATCCTCGACATCTGTCCCGGAACGCAGCAGCCCGAGTGCGATCGCCCGGTACATCGCTCCTGTATCTACATATATAAAAGAAAGCTCCCTCGCCGCCTGCCTGGCAATTGTGCTCTTGCCGGCTCCTGCCGGCCCGTCAATTGCAATATTAAAGCCCATGCTGCATTTCCAACCCTTTCCGCAAAAAATCCTTCCCATAAACGTCCGCTCATGCAGGGCGTTCCCGCGGACGATGAGGCAATATCTGAAATACCGGGCAAATGATAATGATCACTCCACCGTACTGCCCGCAGCATATCCGGTAGACCATGCAATCTGAAGATTGAAACCGCCCGTCACCGCGTCAAGATCCAGCACCTCACCCGCAAACCTGAGTCCCTGTACGATCCTGGACTCCATTGTCGCGGGATTGATCTGTTTCACACTGACACCTCCGCGCGTGATAATGGCTTCATTATAGCCGCGAAGCCGCGTCAATGTCAATGGAAAATGTTTTGTAAGCCGGATCAGCTCTTCCCGCTGTGCCCGCGAAATATCATGCACTGCCTGCTCCGGCGGGATCCCGCTGCGCTCAATCATGACAGGGATCAGCTTCGACGGATACAGCCCGGATAATGCGTTCTTAAACTGTTTGTTTTTCGCTGAATCAAATTCACGCAAAATACGTGCATCAAGCTTCTGCTCATCAATCGCGGGCTTCAAGTCAATCTGCAGCTCCAGCGGATGCTCTGCAAGACGCTTCTGGACTACACTGCTGGCCGTCAGGATCAGCGGGCCTGTCACGCCGAAGTGTGTGAACATCATCTCTCCAAATGACCGGTACAGCTCCTTCCTGCCGTCGAAAATCCGCACCTCCACATTGCGCAGGGACAGACCCTGCAGCTCCTGCGCCCACCTGCCTTCTGTTTCGATTGGGACAAGGGATGGAGATAGAGCCGTGACCTGGTGCCCGCCCTCCTTTGCAAAGCGATACCCGTCCCCGGTTGAACCTGTAGAAGGGTACGAAACGCCGCCTGTCGCTATAATCACGATGTCAGCCAACGCCGTGCTGCCGTCTGCCAGGCGAACGCCGCGGACACGTGCGGGATCCGAACTCTCCACGAGCACCTCTGTGATCTCCGTATTCAGGTAAATCCTCACGCCGCTCCGGCGCAGCCGCCGCGCTAGCGCCGCAATCACGTCAGACGAATGTTCCGATACAGGGAAGACCCGGTTCCCGCGTTCTGTCTTAAGAGGCAGTCCTGTCTCCTCAAAAAAGCGCATCACGCTCTGGCTGTCGAACCCATAGAACGCGCTGTAAAGAAACTTGCGGTTGACACAGACCGCCTCCAGCAATTCCTCCGCCGTGCAGTTGTTCGTCACGTTGCAGCGTCCCTTTCCCGTGATATAGAGCTTCTTCCCGAGCTTTTCATTTTTTTCATACAGACTGACCCTATGGCCAGCCTCCGCCGCCGCAACCGCCGCCATCATGCCCGCAGCGCCGCCGCCGACCACCGCTACTGAATTCATGTTCTCCCTGTTTCTCCCCGATTTCTGTTTTTCCGTTTCCCGGCTGTATTGTCTTCCACTTCCGGACGGATGGATGCTGACCCACGCTTCCCCGATCTCAGTCATCCATCCCCGCATCCGCCGGATGCCTGGTGCTCCCGCTCCGCCCTTGCCGCGCCGTCCGTCCCTGCATCCACCGGCAGGATCTGTTCCGCCACCGGCACACCTTTTCCGGTCTGCGCAGCTCTGTCGCACAGCAGCTCAAACCAGAACTCAACGCCGTCGCCGCAGTTGCGCACGCCGTAATCCCTGTGGAACGATTCCATGATCGCTTTCACAATAGACAGCCCGACACCGCTGCCCCCATATTCCCGCGTGCGCGCCTTGTCCACCTTGTAAAACTTATCCCAGATCAGGCCAATATCCGCTTCGGGGATCTGCTCCCCCGTATTAAACACACTGACGCGCACAACATCCGGCTGCCCTGCGGTGCTCCTCAACTCCGTCTTCACCACAATCCTGCGCTCACCTGACACGTGATTCAATGCATTGCTTAAATAATTCGTCAGCACTTCCTCAACCTTGTATTCATCCGCCCATGCGCTCAGTGTGCGGCTCCCCTCATATACGATCTGCGCGTCCTTCTGCTGCGCAAGGATCGTCACGGACTGGATCTTATTGCGGATCAGCTCCGCCAGGTCAAACCGCTCCATTGATACCTGGTCGTTGCCAAACTCAAGCTGGTTGAGCGTCAGCAGCTTCTGTACAAGGCCGTTCATCTTCGCTGCCTCATCCACGATCACCTCACAGTAGAAATTCCTGCTCTCCGGGTCATCATTGATGCACTCCTGCAGCCCCTCAGCATAACCCTGGATCAGCGCGATCGGCGTCTTCAGCTCATGCGAAACATTCGACAGGAACTCTTTGCGCATATCATCCGTCTTCTGCTTCCTCTCGATATCCTTCTGAAGCTCATTGTTCGCAGCGAGCAGCTGTGAGTAAGCCTTCTCCAGGTTCTCCGACATCTGGTTGAAATGATCGCCCAGCTGCGCGACCTCGCCGGTGCCGCCGCCCGTATATTTCGCGTCAAAATCAAGCGCAGCCATCCGTTTCGACAATTCTGTCAGCTCACAGATCGGCTTCGTAACCTGCTTTGACACGAACCATACAATCACCGCGGTCAGCACTACTCCGATCAGGCAGATGTACTTGATAAATTCATTGGAAATCCGCACGCTGTCCCGGATACTTTCCGCGCTGATACGCATGATAAAATAAAATCCTTTGTCAAGCGTCCCCGTCAGCTCAAGGAAGTTGATGCCGAGCGCCGAATCATATTTGGTCTGGAGCGTATAGCGGTCATTCTGCTCTATAACCGTCACGTCGCGGTCCAGCCCGAGAATATAACCGTTCAGGCGGCCCAGCGTGATGCTCAGGTTATCGTCATTCTCATTCTGGGTCCAAATCAGCTTGTTCCAGTTCCGGTCCGTGACGACAAAGGAAATACCGTTCGCCGTGCAGAGCTCTTCATACTTTTCCTTCTCCTCATCATCCAGGCGGCCCAGATCGTCAATATCCTCGTTCAGGTTTTTGTAGGCGTCAAGCAGTGCCTCCTGCTTGCGTACATAATAAAAATCCTCAAGGAAAAACGTATTGATCAGAAAATTGGCAAGGAACATTGCCGACACCAGCCCGACAAAGATGACCGTAAGCTGCTTCCGCAAAGACATATTCATCTGTTATTCCACCTCGAACTTATAGCCCATTCCCCAGATCGTCCTGATGTAGTCGCCCTTATCGCCAAGCTTGCTCCGCAGCTTCTTCACATGTGTGTCGATCGTGCGCGCGTCCCCGAAGTAATCATAATTCCAGACGCTGTTGAGGATCTTCTCGCGCGACAGGGCAATCCCCTGGTTCTCAAGGAAATATGTCAGCAGCTCAAACTCTTTGTAGCTGAGCTCTACGCTCCGGCCATCGATCGTCACCTCATGCGCAGCCTTATTGATCTCGATCCCGCCGGCACGCAGGATATCGTCCGCCGCAAAGCCGCTCGACCTGCGCAGGATCGCCTCAACACGGGCGACCAGGATCTTCGGGCTGAACGGCTTGGATATGTACTCATCGACTCCCAGCTCGAAGCCCAACAGCTCATCGCGCTCGTCCCCCTTCGCCGTCAGCATAATGATCGGCACATTCGAGTAAGCACGGATCTCGCGGCACACCTGCCATCCGTCCATCTTCGGCATCATCACATCGAGGATCACAAGAGCGATATCCTTCTTATCAAAAAAAATGTCGATCGCCTGGGCGCCATCCTCAGCCTCAATCACGTCAAAATCCTTTTTCACGAGGAAATCCCGCACCAGCTTGCGCATCCTGCTCTCATCATCCACTACAAGTATTTTTAATCGTTCCACAAACACAGTCCTCCTTTGCTTACATCCTGTAAAACTGCATCTTTTCAAGACCATAACACAGAATTATGACGATTATGTGAATTCTGGGCCGAAGTTCCCTGCCGCTGAAATTTCCTCGATGCCCCGTGCAATCGGATAGGGGAGAGCCATCGACCCTATCCGCCCGCGCCGGGGCGGCAGCGGCTCTGCCGCTGATATCTTCTCGATGCCCCGTGCAATCGGATAGGGGAGAGCCATCGACCCTATCCGCCTGCGCCGAGGGCGGCAGCGGCTCTGCCGCTGAAATTTCCTTGCCGCCCCGTGCGCATAAAAAGCCCGGGTTCTGCAAAACCCAGGCTTACATCATGGAGTAGACGAGAATCGAACTCGTGTCCGAAAGCCAATCCACTGTCCTTCTACTATCATAGTCAGTTATTTGACATTCCCTCCGGCAGACGG
>CAYRKA010000128.1:0-5708 GCA_964424785.1 uncultured Lachnospiraceae bacterium
CTGCAGGCCAGCCTGGAGGACACCGAGGAATATGGGGATTATCTGATCCAGGCGGAGCTGACAGCCGCCCTGCCGGCCTGGAAAGTTCCAAGCAATGAGAATAAGGATTCAGAAAATTCCGAATGCTACAGGAGCGGTGCGATGCGGTGGGCGGATCCGAAGATCACGCGCGAGCTTACAGAGGAGGCGGGATCATGAACAGAAGCTACGGGGAGCCGCCCGGGGGGCATATCTCCTCTGTCCGATTGGAGGAGAAAGCCCCAATGAACAGAAGCGATCGGGAGGCCACATATGGGAGACACGGTTCGGGCCATTGCATCGCGAAGCTCCGCTCCCGGCGCGGCGAGTCCCTGGTGGAGGTGCTTGTGTCCGTCCTGGTCGGAGTGCTGGCGGTGGGACTGCTCGCCTCCGCGATCGCGGCATCGTCGCAGATCGACAGGAGCGCGGAGCAAAAGGACGAGGGCTTTTATGAGGAGCTGTCGGCGGCGGAGGCGCAAGAGTCGTCGACAGAACTCGGGGAAGTGACTGTGACGCTTTCTGACGGAACATCAATCCAATTTGATGTGGATTATTACGGCGGCGACGACATCCGCTCGTACAAATTAAAGGGAGGTACGTCATGAAGAAACGCGTGAGACGCCTCCTGCGCAGCCGGCGCGGCACGACGCTCGTCGAGCTGCTGGCGGCGACAGCCGTGATGATCCTGTTCAGTCTGATGGTGAATTCCGGCCTGCAGCTTGCCCTGCAGTCCTACCACAAGATGAGGGCGGAGGCCGAGACGCAGCTCCTGCTCTCGACGGTGTCCGATGTGATCGCGGATGAGCTGCGCTATGCGCGCAACATCAAAAGCGGCGCGGACGGCACGCTGCGGACCTACACGAGCGATTCCTACGGCGTGCAGACCAGCATCCAGCTGGACAGCAACGGGCAGCTCCAGGTAGACGCGGGCGGCACCGTGAAGCGTCTGCTCGCGACAGGGGCCTATGGGACGGACGGCGCATATCAGATAACGGAATTGTCGGTGAAATGGGAACAGCCGAATTTTGCGGTTGAGATCAAGGTGGCGGACGAAAGCGGCATCGAAGCCGCGGCGGAGCTGTCGGTACGCTGCCTGAATGAGAGGGCAACAGAAGAAGAGTAAGAGAGGTCTGTGCAGATGAAATATCTGAAATTGGGCGATCTGCTGATCCGCAACGGTACAATCACACAGGAAGATCTGGATCAGGCGCTGGCGTTGCAGAAGGGCAGCGGCAAGCGGCTTGGGGCGGTATTGATTGAGGCGGGGATCATCACAGAGACGCAGCTGATCGACGCGCTGATGACGCAGCTCGGCGTCGAATATATTGACCTCAACCAGTATGAATTCCCGGTGGAGATGGCGCAGATCCTGCCGAAAAGCATTGCGAAGAAGTATACGGTTGTCCCGGTACGCGCGACGCGCACCGAGCTGTACCTCGCGATGGTGGATCCGCTGAATTTTGTCGCGATCGAGGAAGTGAGCTCGACGACGCACCGCCGCGTCATCCCGATGATCACGATGGAGGCGGCTGCCGAGCGTGCGGTACAGAACCTCTACAGCAACCAGGGCGCGGCGCGCGCGATTGAGGAGATGCGGCGCGACCTGCAGTCCGGGCAGCAGTCCGGCACGCTGAACGCTGTGCCGGTGCAGGTGGCGGTAGATGAGGAGAACGCGGACGCCGCCCCGGCAGTGCGCCTCGTGAATTCGATCATTGAACGCGGCTGCACGGAGCTTGCGAGCGATATCCACCTCGAGCCGGGGGAGGAGCAGATGGCGATCCGCATGAGGGTTGACGGGATGCTGCATCAGGTGCTCACCGTCCCGAAGGAGCTGGAGAACGCGGTCATTTCGCGGCTGAAAATCATGTCGCACCTGGATATCGCGCAGCGCCAGATCCCGCAGGACGGCCATGTGAATGTCACGGTGCGCGAGGAGCCGGTGGACCTGCGTGTCGCGACGATGCCGACGATCTACGGAGAGAAAGTGGTGCTCCGCCTGCTGCGCCGTTCGCCGGAGCTCGCGACCATGGAAGGGATCGGGCTGCGCGGTCGCAACCGCGACCGTTTCAATGCGCTGCTGGATTCCACGAAGGAGGGGGCAATCCTGCTCGTGGGGCCGACCGGCTCCGGCAAGACCTCCACGATGTATACGATCATAGACCGGCTCAGGGATGAGTCGAAGAACCTGATCTCCCTCGAGGATCCGGTCGAGTACCATATGGACCAGGTCTGCCAGGTGCAGATCAATGAAAAGGTCGGTCTGACGTTCGCGGGCGCGCTGCGCGCCGTCCTGCGCCAGGACCCGGACATCATAGCGGTGGGCGAGATCCGCGATGGCGAGACTGCGGAGATTGCGATGCGGGCCGCGATCACGGGGCATGTCGTGTTGACGACGATCCATACAAATGACGCCGTTTCCTCGATCGACCGGCTGATGGATATCGGCGTGGAGCCGTACATTATCGCGGGCGGCGTGCGCGGGATTATTTCCCAGAGGCTGCTGCGGCGCATCTGCCCGCACTGCCGCAGGGCATATACCCCGACATCGGAGGAGCGGCTCATGCTCGGCTTCCCGGAGGAGGGGCCGGAGCAGTTTTACAAAGGCGAGGGCTGTGACGAATGCTTTCATACCGGATACAGGGGCAGGATCGGCGTGTTCGAGGTGCTGCAGATGACGCCGCGGCTGCGCAGCGCGATTTACAGCGGGCAGCGGGCGCGGATCGAGGAGGCGGTGAGGGCTTCTGATTTCCACCCGATTATGGAGAATTGCCGTGAGCTGGTTGCGGACGGCACGACGTCCGTGGAGGAGGTCGCCCGCACGGTCGCCTGCGGCGAGATCCCGGCGCGGGCGTAACAGGCCCGCATAGCGAATGGGGATGCCGCGCGGCAGCTGGGACGCGGAACAGTGAGATGACAGGAGAGAATCTATGGCAATAACGGAATTGGTGCGGCGCGCGTCGGAGCTGGGCGCGTCGGATATCCACCTGGTATATGGCAGGCCGCCGCGTTTCCGCGTGGACGGCAGCATCCGCGAGGACGGAGGGCAGGCGCTGACGCAGGAGGACTGCGACGCGTATGCAAGGGAGCTTGCCGGAGACGGATTTGATGCTTTGAAAAAGACAGGAGAACTCGACAGTGCCCGCACGATCGCGGGAGTGCGCTGCCGCCTCAATATATTTTCCCAGCAAGGGCATTTTTCGGCGGCGATCCGCCTGCTGCATGACCGCATCCCGGAGCTGGATGAGCTCGGCCTCCCGCCAGCGGTGATGGAGTTCCCGGCGTACAGCCAGGGCATCGTCCTGATCACGGGGGAGACGGGCTCCGGCAAATCGACGACGCTCGCCGCCGTGCTGGACAAGATCAACCACACGCAGCCGAAGCATATCCTGACGCTCGAGGATCCGATCGAGTATGTGTATACGCCGGACCGCTGTGTGATCAACCAGCGCGAGGTAGGGAAGGATACCAGGAGCTTTTCGGCGGGCCTGCGTGCCGCGCTGCGTGAGGACCCGGATGTGATCCTGGTCGGCGAGATGCGCGACCTCGACACGATCGAGACGGCGCTGACGGCAGCCGAGACAGGCCATCTCGTATTCGGGACAGTACATACCAACTCAGCGGCGGACTCGATTGACCGCATCGTCGGCGTATTCCCGGCGGATCGGCAGCAGCAGATCAGGCTGCAGCTCTCGATGACGCTGCGCGCCGTGCTGTCGCAGCAGCTCCTGCCAAAGAGCAGCGGAGGCGGGCGCGTGCTCGCCTGCGAGGTCATGAAGGTGGACGGGGCGATCCGCAACCTGATCCGCGAGGGCAAGACGCCGCAGATCCAGAACGCGATCCAGACGTCCGGCGCGGCAGGCAATATCCTGATGGATCGCGCCCTGCAGGCGCTCTTCGCGTCCGGGAAGATCTCGCGCGAGACATACGAATCCGCGCTGCGCGACCCGTCGCAGGGGAAGCCCGCAGGCATGACGGGAGCAGGCAGGGGCGGCTCCGGTATGGCAGGCGCCCCGGGCGCGGCAGGGGCAGGCAGGCCCGCGAATGGTCCCGGCCTGGCGGGCGGTTCCGCCAGGTTCGGCAGATAACAGAAGGATTTACGGAAAAGACAGATCCGGAAAGGTGTCCGGGACAGTCTGGATGGTGATTCCGGTGGACAGCCCGGGAAAGAGGAGGAAGACGGATGCCGGCATATTATTATGAGGGCGCATATACAAACGGAGAGCGCGTGACTGGCGTCATCGAGGCGTCAAGCCGCGCGGAGGCAGTGGCGCAGATCCGGAAGAGCTGCGATATGGTCATCAGCCTCAGGGAGACGAGGCAGACCGCGAAGGACGAGATGACATTCCTGCAGCGGATCGACGCGAAGTCCCTCGCGCTCGTGTGCCGCCAGTTTTCGATCATCCTGAAAGCCGGGCTGCCGCTCGTGCAGGCCGTGGATCTGACCGCGTCGCAGACACAGGACAAGCTGCTGGCCAAAATCCTGCGCCAGGCGTCGCAGGACGTCTCAAACGGCTGGAGCCTCTCGTACAGCCTGCAGCAGCGCGGCAAGAAGCTCCCGGTCACCTTCATTGAGACTGTGCGCTCCGGCGAGGAATCCGGCGACCTGGCCGCCGCCTTTACGAGGCTGAGCGCCTACTACGACAGGATGTACAAGACGAAGTCCAAGGTGACAGGCGCGCTGCTGTACCCGGCATTCGTGCTCGGCGTGGCCGTCGTCGTCGTCGCGATCATCATGCTGTACGCGGTCCCCGCGTTTTCGTCCACATTTGCGTCGCTCGGGATTGAGCTGCCGTTCATGACAAAATTGCTGATTGCGGTCTCAGGCTTCTTTACAAAATACATCGTTTTGATTATACTGATAATAGCCGGTGCGCTCCTGCTCGTGTACCTCTACGGCCACACAGAGAAGGGCAGGGAGCGCCAGGCACGCCTGAAGATGTCGCTGCCCGTCCTCGGCAGGATCGTGACCATGTCGAGCGCGAGCCAGTTCGCGCACACCATGTCGACGATGCTCGCCGCAGGTATGCCGATCCTGCAGGCACTCGAGGTATCGGGCCGCGCAGTCGGGAACTACTGTATGTCGAAGGCCATCCTCGACACGATCAGCGGCGTCGAATCCGGCAAGACCGTCGGCGAATGCATGAGCCGCTCGCGGGATCTGCCCGCCATGCTGGTCCAGATGACCTCGATCGGCGAATCCACCGGCTCGATGGAGGACACCCTCCAGGTCATGGCCGAGTATTATGACAACGAAGTCGACACGGCCACAGCCCGCGCGCTGTCCCTGCTCGAGCCGATCATTATCATCCTGCTCGCCGGGATCGTCGCGGTCATCCTGTTCGCCGTATACCTGCCGATGTTCAGCATGTACGGCGCGATCTGAGGATCGCAGCCTGGCCAGCCTGGACATGAAATGGCAGGCCGACGAAAAAGAAAACGAAAAAGACGTTTCTGATCACGGTGAAAAGAAAGCCGGAACACAACCCGGCCGGCTTTCATCACATAAATGCAACGATTCAGCCGATCCGTCGGGGGTCATGCCGGGCATCCTTCCCTGACAGCGGCAGCCGGATCGTTGCACAAAAACAACAAAACAAGGAGGAAAAACAAGTGCAGAGAATCAAATCAAAACTTAAGAATGGGGGGGGTTTTACCCTAATTGAAATGCTGATCGTGGTTGCCATTATCGC
>CAYRKA010000129.1:0-5706 GCA_964424785.1 uncultured Lachnospiraceae bacterium
ATCCCTGATGGCAGATATAGGCGCGGATCCGCGAGGGGTATCTTGCTGCCGGTGCAGCGCAGGTCGCGCGGGCGGACAGGAGCGGTGAGTCTCCCCTGACCGATATGTGTCAGGTGTTACATGGCTTCACGGAGCAGAAATTATTCCGGATGTACTCTTTTGCAAATTCCAGGAATTTCCTGGAGGCCGGCGTCAGATGTTCTTTCGACCTGTATCCGACGCCGAGGATCCTTGAATAGTGAGGATCCAGAGGACGCGTACATATGGATCCTTTATAATTTCGTACGATAAGCTCCGGCAGGATGCTTATGCCGATGTTGCTGGCGACCATTGCCACAATCGCGTGGTCATCCGAGCAGGAATATTTCATGACAGGCCTGACTCTGGCGGCGGAGAGAGCATGATGAATATCGTAATCCGTCCCGATGCTTGATATGATGAACGGCTTCTGGTGGAAATGCTGCAGCGGGACCGCTTCGAGGGCCGCATCCGGGTGCCCGTTGGGCAGGACTGCGACAAGCGGATCTTCGTACAGAGGGAGAAATTCCATCATGCCCATATGCCGTTCGTTGATAAAGACAAGGTCGATGGAGCCGTTCTCAATCAGGCTGCAGAGCTCATCGGTGCCGCCTTCTTTGATCTTTATATTGATGTTCGGGTAATCTTTCTCAAACTGGCGGATGATCTGTGGGAGCCAGCTGACCGCGATGCTTGTGAAAGCGCCGATTTTGATCTGGCCTGTTTCGCAGCGGTTAATATCGCTGATGGCCTGTTCAATCCTGGCGTGGTCAGAGAGCAGGGTCCTGGCCAGCGGGAGCAGCATTTCTCCGTTGGGAGTCAATGCCACTCCCTGTTTGGAGCGCACAAACAGAGGGAACCCTATTTCATTTTCAAGGCTTTTTAGTAAATGGCTCACGCCGGACTGTGTGTATCCGCACTGCTCGGCGCTTCTTGTAAAATTCCCGGTCTCCGCGACATTAACAAAGAGTTCATATTTTTTGATATCCATGATGGCGCGCTCCTTTGTCAAATAATGTATATGGCAGGACATACGAAATCAATCTGTTTTAGTCTATTAAAGCATATGGGAAATTGGTATGTCAATTAGAAAGTCTGGATCCCGGCATCTCCGATCCGCTGCTACAGGATTCTTTTTTAAAATTATGTCTTGTAATTTTTGCCGAAAGTGCTATAATAGGCAATGTTCACGGAAGCATAGCTCAGCCGGGATGAGCGTTCGCCTCACACGCGAAAGGTCAGGAGTTCGAGCCTCCTTGCTTCCATATCCGGGGATATAGCTCAGTTGGGAGAGCGATGCGTTCGCAACGCATAGGTCAGGGGTTCGAGTCCCCCTATCTCCACTAAGGGCGTGGCCGTAATGGTTACGCCATTTTTGTGCGCACGGGGCGGCAAGGAGATTTCAGCGGCAGAGCCGCTGCCGCCCTCGGCGCGCGCGGGTAGGGCCAATGAATTTTCCTGTCCGATTGGCCGGAAAAAACTGAAATATTTCTGAATGCAGCTGATTCAAGTTGACAATTCCCGGGTATTCTTTTAAGATAAACGAAAACGGATTATAGCAAAGTAAGGAGGTACAGTTATGAATTTTGACGATATCAGCAAAAAGCTTGTAAAGATCAGCAAGGACACCGTGACGGAAGTCCAGAAGATGAGTGAGGTGCGCCAGCTTAGCGCCAGGGTGAACGACGAAAAGAAGAAGATCAATAAGCTCTATATGGAGACAGGGAAGAAGCTGTATGATATGTACCGTGAGGATCCGCTTGCTGGCTTCGAGACGGAGATTGACGGGATCAATGAGGGATTCGCGAGGATCGACCTGCTGCAGGCACAGATCCGCTCGGTGAAGGGCGTTGTGCTCTGCCCGTGCTGCAAGATGGAGGTCGGGATTCATGAGAGTTTCTGCTCAAATTGCGGAAGCAAGATGCCGGAGACTGTGCCGATCGAGGATGCCGAAGCGGAGGTGGTGCTGGATGCCGGAGATGTGACCGAAACGGACGTGGAGGACAGCTCTGACGCGGAGACAGTGGACGAGGCAGACGCGGAGGTGGCTGCGGAGGCAGTCGATGAGACGGAGGCAGTGGACGAGGCAGACGCGGAGGTGGCTGCGAAGGCAGTCGATGAGGCGGAGGCAGTCGATGAGGCGGAGGCAGTGGACGAGGCAGACGCACAGATGGCTGCCGGAGCGGAGGATCCGGAGCATACCGGGGCCGAATGAGGGCAGGAATGGGAAGCACAGTGCGCAGAGCGTGGCAGTGGCCTGCGGGGAGGTACAGCGATGTATTTTTATATGCCAACAAAGATATACAGTGAGCGGGATTGCGTGAGGCTTCACGGAAAAGAGTGGGCATCGCTCGGCCGCAGGGCTTTGATTGTGACTGGTAAGAGTTCGGCTGTGAACGGGGCGCTCGATGATGTGAGATCGGTGCTCGATGAGGAGCAGGTCACGTACTGTATTTTTGATGAGACGGAGGAGAATCCGCCGATTGAGATGGTGATGCGCGTGCGGGAGCTCGGCCTGCAGGAGCATACGGATTTTGTAATAGGGATCGGAGGAGGCTCTCCGATGGATGCCGCAAAAGCGGTTGCCCTGATGATGGCGCACCCCGGTGAGGATGCTGCATATCTTTATGAAAAAGGAGACGATGCGGCGCTGCCGGTTGTAGAGATCCCGACAACGTGCGGGACGGGCTCAGAGGTGACTCCCTATGCGATCCTGACGATCCATGCGAAGCGCACAAAGGGGAGCCTTCCGCATCGGATCTTTGCGAGGTACGCACTTGTCGACGGCAAGTACCTGGTGGGTGCGGATCGCAGCCTGCTCGTCAATACGTCAGTTGACGCGCTCGGGCATTTTATTGAGAGCTACGTGAATACGAATGCGACTGATTTCAGCCGTATGCTGTGTGAGTATGGCATGGGGATGTGGAGCGGAGCCAAGAACGTCCTGATCGGTGCGGATATTACGGCAGAGGAATGCGACAGGCTGCTGTTCGCGTCGACACTGGCCGGGATGGCGATCACGCATACCGGGACGTCGGTGCCGCATGGCCTGAGCTATTACCTGACGTATGAGAGGCAGATCCCGCATGGCCGCGCGGTCGGCTATTTCCTGCCGGGCTATCTGGCGCAGGCCGGGCCAATGCTCCGGCGCAAGGTGCTGAACCTGATCGGTTTCCCGGATATGCAGTATTTCGTGTCGTTCATGCATAAACTGATCGGGTCGATGCCGGATGACCGCGAGCTGCTTGAACGTGCCGCACAGGGGATTCTGGTGAACGAGGCGAAGCTCCGCAATACGCCGTATGCGGTGTCGGAAAATACGATACGGCAGATATGCGGGCTGTGACACCGGGACAGGAAGGGATTGGGAAATGGAAGGAGCATATAAAAAAGAAATGGATATGCTGGTGAAAGAGATCCTGCAAAGCTACGAGAAATATCCGGAGACATGCAGCATCAATACGCCCAACCGCCTCAATAAGGATATTATCATTGATATCCTGGAGGAAATCCGAAGCATCGTATTTCCGGGATTCTTTGAGATGAAGAACCTGAACCGCGATTCAATAGAATATCATGTAGGCGAGTTAATTGAGGATATTCATTACCGCCTGCGCAAGCAGGTGGCAAAGGCTTTGTACCACTCTGAGGATAAGAGGGTACGGGAACTGGACGCGCAGCAGCAGGCGGAGGAGATCGTGCGCGCATTCCTGAGGCGGATCCCGGCCCTGCGTGAGATCCTGGCAACGGATGTGCAGGCTGCGTATGATGGGGATCCGGCGGCGTTTAATACGGACGAAGTGATTTTTTCCTATCCGGGCGTGTTTGCGATCACAGTCAACCGCATTGCGCACGAGCTGCATATCCTTGGAGTGCCGTTGATCCCGCGTATCATGACGGAGTACGCACACAATCTGACCGGGATTGACATTCATCCGGGCGCAGTGATCGGCAACTATTTCTTTATTGACCACGGCACAGGCGTTGTGGTCGGTGAGACGACGGAAATCGGCAATGGCGTGAAGCTTTATCAGGGTGTGACACTGGGTGCGCTTTCGACGCGGGGCGGCCAGAATCTGCGCAACACGAAGCGCCATCCGACACTCGAGGACAATGTGACAGTCTATTCCGGGGCTTCCATCCTCGGCGGTGCGACGGTGATCGGCGAAGGCGCAATCATCGGATCAAACGCATTCATTACCTCATCGGTGCCGGGCGGCACGCGTGTCAGCATCAAGAACCCTGAGCTCCAGTTCAAGGATGACCGTGTGCGCATGACGGAGCTCGGACAGGAGGTCTTCTGGAAGGGCAACGGCTGAGAGATATATTGCCGCTGACGCAGCATACGGGTCGCGCAGGCGAATTATCCGATCCAACCGTATGCCGCCAAAGGCGGCTGTTTCCCTCATGCGGCCGTGTGCATCCATTATAGTAAACGACATTATTTATGCCGTTTACTATAATACAACGGGGAGGCCCGCGGATATCAGAAGAACGAAAGGAGACATTCCGTATGGAGAAGGAGCAGGACAAGAGGCAGGAGAAAATGATAGCGGAGGAGCGGGACGGATCTGAGAAGACGGCGCCGGAAGCCATTTATGGGGGGACCGGGACGATACAGGATAAGGTATCCGCTGCTCATGGGCCGGAGAAAGAGCCAGGCAGCCGCGCTGTCAGTGAGACATGGGCTGAGGAGACAATTGCGGATCTGGACGATTTCATAGAGTTGCAGGGTATCTATATCCGCCAGTGAAGCGGACAGGCAGGGCGTGGCGGGCATCAGGGCCGGCGGGCTGGCGGCACGCATCGATATCCGATGGTGAGGCGGACAGGCGAGGCTATGGGGGCGTTGGCCGTGGATAGCCGGTGCAGGCCCTGATTACATCAGTATGAGCTCTGCGGCTTTCACCCACAGAGGAATTGTCGCGAGTGACACCACCGTCGTAAAAGCATACAGCTCGGATGCATACTTATAATCTTTATGGAAGCGCAGTGCAAAGGCGGTACCTGTTGCGGCGCATGGGCAGGCGGCAGCGACGAGCGTTACGCAGGATACTGTTGGATCTGCGTGCAGGACAGCGAGTAGGACAAGCACAATCGCGGGCATCCCGAGCAGCTTGCAGGCGGAGATGAGATAGATGCGTTTGTTCCTCAGCATTGCGGGAATGTCTGCCTGGGCGACGGAAATCCCCGCGATCATCATTGCAAGCGGCGTATTCATACTGCTGATGTAATTCATAGTGTCAGCGATGACAGCCGGCAGGCGGATGCGCAGGGAAAACAGTGCAAGGCCCAGGACGCTTGCGAGGATCATTGGGGAGGACAGGGCTTTTTTCAGTTCCTTCAGCGAGGTGCTTCCTGTCATGAGCCCGAAACCCTGTGTCCAGGAAAAAATATTGAATACAACCATGTAGGCGGTCAGATAGAGCACGCCCTCGCTGCCAAGAATGCTCTGTACGAGAGGGATTCCCATGAAACCGCAGTTCGCGTAAATGATCGAGAAGCGGTCGATCGCGTAGTGCCGGTCGGAACGGCTGCGGACCACGAGGCGCGAGAACACAATGATGATGATATGTGCCGCAACCGCGAGGCCATAGGAGAGCAGCAGGCCCCGCACAAGCTGCGGATTGTAATCCGTCTGCATTGACATAATCGCCAGCATCGGATTGACGACCATTAGGAGCAGGT
>CAYRKA010000130.1:0-1081 GCA_964424785.1 uncultured Lachnospiraceae bacterium
ATACCGGAAACTCCCGCTTCTCCTGATCCCCGCCTCAATCTTCTCCTCCAGATTTCCGGCCTCGCCTCTCTCGAAACGCTCCAGCAGCGTTCCGAGCGCTTCGCCATCATTGTTTTGGAAATAATATGCAGCATCACCGAGTACCTCAGGCAGGGAGGCCGCGTCGGAGGCGATCACCGGCACGCCCTGGGACATCGCCTCGAGCGGCGGGATGCCGAAGCCCTCATAGAGTGACGGGAAAATGAAACACTTCGCCATCTGGTAGAGGCCGGGCAGGTCGCTGTCCTCGACAAAGCCGGTCACGATGATCTGTCCGTCCTGCTCCGCCTCTGTCTCAGCGAGCAGGGCGTCGATCTTCCAGCCTCTGCGCCCGGCAAGCACGAGCTTCGTCGTGATGCGGCCACCCCTGTACAGGCGTAAATATGTGTCCAGCAGAAGCTGCAGGTTCTTGCGCGGCTCCAGCGTCGACAGGCAAAGATAATAGGTCTCCGGCAGGCCGTACTTTTCGCGGATATGCGCCTGGTCTGTCTCCGTCAGCGTCTGCTTCAGCAGAAAATGCCCCGACAGCCCACAGTACGCAATCAGCACCTGCTCCGGCCGCACGTGAAGCAGCTCAGTGATCCTCCCACGGCTGAACTCCGAAATCGTGATCAGCCTGCGGGCACGCCTGGCCATCCACACATAGGACAGCCGGAAGTACCATGCCATCTGCCGTTTCATGGTCTCCGGGCAGTCGATGCAGCACAGATCGTGGATCGTCCCGTAAATCTGCTTCCCGCGCAGCAGCACCGGCATCGGGAACGCAAAGAACAGGCAGGCGTCCGGTTTCAGCTTATTCAGAAAGCACGGCAGCCTCCACTGATTGAACAGCAGCTTGTTGCAGCCGTCGAGCACATGGCAATGCACGTGCTCCGTGTGATTGAACGCTGCGAAGTCAGGAAATATTTTATTTTTGAAGACAAGCTCAAACGTGTCCTCCCGATCCTGCCGCAGAATCTCAAGCGCCATATTGAGCGCATACCGCTCGATTCCTGTGAAATTGTCATCCAGCGCAGTAAGGTCAATCGCAATCCGCATCCTG
>CAYRKA010000130.1:1181-5643 GCA_964424785.1 uncultured Lachnospiraceae bacterium
TCATCCGTCCTCTCCGTCCCCGCTCTTCCTGTACTTCCACACAATCGGCAGGATCCTCAGCGCGTCCCCGAAATATCGTTTAAACAGCCTTTTCGGCTCCCTGCACAGCCGGTAGAACCACTCAAGCCCGCAGCGCTGCATCCACTTCGGCGCACGCCTGACCGCTCCTGCCTCGAAATCAAAGCTCGCTCCGAGACCGAACGCCAGTATGCCGCCCTCCGCCAGGCGCTTCCTGTTCTGCCACAGGAACAGCTCCTGCTTCGGCGTGCCGAGGCCGACTGCGAGGAGATCCGGGCGGCACTCCAGTATCTGATCCCAGATCTGCCTGATCCTGGCCGGATCCTTTTCAAAACCATATTCGGGTGAATCAATGCCGACCACCTGCAGACCCGGATATTTTTTCTGCAGGTTCTCTGCGGCCTTCGCCGCGACTCCTTCCCCTGCGCCGAGGAAATACATTTGATAGCCCCGTCTGGCAGCCAGCGCACACAGGCGCGGGAAAAGATCGGATCCTGATATTTTTTCTTTGATCGGACAGTGCAGCAGATGGGAAAACCAGATCAGCGGCTTGCCGTCCGCAAGGACGAGCGACGCCTCCTCATACGCGCTGCGAAATGCCGGATTTTGCTCGAGCAAAACGATGTGGTCCACGTTCGGCGTCACGACATAGCCGCCCGCCCTGCTGTCCGCGAGCTCCTCTATCCTCTGCAGCGCCTCGTCAAAGGTCAGATTGTCAATTCTTGTATTGAGAAATCTCATGCTCTTCCTTCCCTGCTGCGATCATACTGCACAGTCCCATGCAAAACGCCAGCCAGCTAATCTGCACAAACGGCAGCTCCACCGGCTCGCACAGGCCGGTCAGCATGGCAGCCAGAAAAATCCCTGCCGCCAGAAAGCTCCTGCCGGAGGCCAGCCTGCGCACCGCGTGATACAGACACGCCACGGTCATCACGAGATATGCCGCCCCGGCCAGGATCCCGTAGCGGTATGTGACCATGACTGCACTGCTGCACGGCCATACCTGCTCTCCGTCCAACTTCGTCAGATAACTGTGTCCCCTGAAATTGAATTTCGCTGCATACCTCTGCAAAACCGAAATCTTCTCAGCCCAGACATCCTTCCAGCCTCCCTGTGCGAAATACTGCCGCAGCGTTATGCTGATCTGTCTCCACTCATCCGCCCCAAACGTGATTTCACGCCCCAGGAGCGGCGCTGCCTCATACAGCACAAAGCGCAGCGCCAGGACGCACGCAAACCCCGCGGCAGCGGCAAACAGCAGGTTCAGGAGCATGATAAGCCTCATATGCTCCTGTGCCTTCAGCCACATCCGGATCCAGAAGATCCCATACAGGCACAGAACGATACCTGCAACCAGGGCAAATGTGCCCTGCTGCGTTGTCCAGACCAGATACACCGAGCAGGCTGCCCCTATGCCGTTCAGGATACCCGTCCGCTCCTTCATCATGCCGCCCAGGAATACCGCCTCGGCGATCAGCAGATAACTGCCGAAGGACACGGCGTCCGCCTGCGCCCCCGTATAGCAGATTCCGGGATACGCCGGGCGGAATCCTGCGCAGAAAACCAGGACGGCAAAAAAACTGAGCCTGTACGCCGCCGCGAATTCTTCCAGCAGCCCGTCAGGGCGTCTCATATTGCGCCATACCCGGCAGAACAATCCTCCGAACATCAGCATACAAAATGCAGCGTACCGGAATTTCCTGCCGCCCAGGAAATCGGCAAAGCACCCGAACAGCAGAAATGCGACAGCCGCATAATAAAGCACTCCCGGCCTGCAGCATTGATCTGTGCTTTCCTCAGTGCAAAATCCTGTAAGGCAGAACAGAAGCGCACAGATCAGCCATCTCTGCACGGACGCGCTGCCGACTGCATATGAACGGCTCTTCGTCCCCCAGAACAGGCAGCTCACAATCATCAGAAAAAACAGTGCGATCCGCGCGATATGCCTCTGCCGCTGCCCCAACGCAATGCGTCCGAGCACGCCCGCAAAGACTCCGATATTCTGTTTTCCTTCGGATATTAACTCTGTCACATGCCTGCTCTGCATCACAAATACTGCCAGGCCGCCCGCAGCGAGCATCCCTGCAAAGAGCACGGCAAGCTTGACTATGCCATACCCTCTCCAGACAGCAATAGCCATGCCGGCAGCCAGCATGGCTATCAGGAATTTTATGAAGTTCGTATTCTTTTGACATTGATCAGCCATTTTCCGCTATGCCCTCCTGTATCCGCTTTGCCGCAGGCGGCTTTTCATGGCCAGGTTCCATTGCCATCCGGCCGGGACAATGCTGTAATCCATCCGCTTCAAACGCAGCCGACAGCAGCAGAATGAATACATTGAAGGTCAACACACACAGGTGCGCATTGATCACCGAATAAGCAAGTGATATCAGCACAGCCCAGCTTATGAGGGTATCGCCTCTTCGCTCCGTTTTCCTTCCCGACAGATAATATCCGGCTGCCAGGAGGCACAGGAACAGCACACCGAACGTCAGCGTCTCCTTCAGGAACGCGCAGTCCACATAATTGTAGACTCTCGTCGGATCCGAGCGCAGGCTGCCCTGTCCGTACCATTTAATATTCTTCCCGAACAATGAGAAGCCATACTTGTGAATCGCATCATACCCCAGCTGGAGCCGGTTGTTCAGCATCTGGTTCACGCGCTGCCACGCCAGGCTTTGCGGATTGTAAATCCAGTGCACCGCAATCGACAGTACACACGCAATATGAAAGCCAAATCTTGACAGGAATCCTCTCACGCTGTCGGCCAGCTTCAGGCGCGGCGTCCTCTCCCAGACGAAAAACCCGGCAAGCCCCAGTACGCTCAGATAAAAATCTGTCCTGGAATCCGTTGCCAGATAAATCACATAATTTATGGCCAGCAAAATGATACTGTCAACCAGATGCGCTTTTTTCCGGATGCAGACCCACATCAGCGTCATAAAAAGGAAAAGATGCGCCGGATAGCCGCAGTAATCATAGCCGAGGCTGTGGCGTGCGCGCGTCCCCTCGTACCACATCAGATCCCGGATCAGGCCAAGCTGTGAGCCCGCAACGGTCAGTATCATGATGGCTGCCTGGACGCCAAAGGTCACTTTTAAAATCTTCTCAAACCGGATCCCTGCTGCGCTGTACGTGAAGAGTACAACCGGCAGGAGCTGCTTGTTGTGATCCGAATGTGCCGTGACCGCACAGACAAAGATGACCACAAGCACTCCCGCGACATCCCTGCCTGTATACCGACGTTTCAGCAGGAACTTGCCAACCAGCAGCAGATATGCCGTCTTCCGGAAATATTCGCAGAGCAGATCAACTGCATCATATCTCTGCCACAGCGTAATGGACAGCACCGCGCTGATCAGCCACAGAGTGTACGCCGTCAGAAAAAGCAGCTCATCCCGTTTTTCGTAATGATCCATCATCGAAATGACACGCTCCAAAGCCGGAGCGCTGCCCGTCAGTGCAGCGCATCCAGATATTTGCCATCCAGCACATCCATCAGGTACTGCCCGTACTGGTTCTTCTTCAGCTCCTCGTAGATCACCAGCACATCCTCCCGCGAAATCCAGCCGTTCAGGTAAGCGATCTCTTCAAGGCAGGCGATCTTGCGGTGCTGGTGCGTCTCCATCGTCTTGACAAAATTGGTCGCCTCGACGAGGCTCTCATGCGTACCGGTATCCAGCCACGTAAAGCCCTGCCCCAGCAGCTCGACATTCAGCCTGCCGCGCCCGAGGTAAATGCGGTTCAGATCCGTGATCTCCAGCTCACCGCGCGCGGACGGCTCCAGATTCTTTGCGAACGACACTACATCATTGTCATAGAAATACAGCCCTGTCACACAGTAATTGCTCTTAGGCTGCCGCGGCTTCTCCTCGATCGAGACCGCCTTGCCATCCTTGTCGAACTCAACGATACCGAAGCGCTCCGGGTCATCGACATAATACCCGAATACGGTAGCGCCCTTGCCGCTCTCCGCATTGGCAACGGCAGCCTGCAGGCGCTTCTTCAGGCCATGGCCCGCGAAAATATTGTCGCCAAGCACCATCGCGACCGTATCATCCCCGATAAACGGCGCTCCAATGATAAACGCCTGCGCCAGCCCGTCCGGGCTTGGCTGCACCGCATAGGTCAGGCGGACGCCGAACTGGTGGCCGTCCCCCAGCAGCTCCTCAAAACGCGGCGTGTCCGCCGGAGTCGAGATGATCAGAATATCCCGGATGCCGGCGTTCATCAGGACAGACATCGGGTAATAAATCATCGGCTTGTCGTAGATCGGCAGGAGCTGCTTGCTCGTCACCTTCGTCAGCGGATAAAGACGCGTGCCCGAGCCGCCCGCTAAAATGATACCCTTCATAAATTTTTCCTCTGTTTTCCTTAAAATTTATTTCATAAATGTACTTATATTCTACTACAGATATCTCCCTGCGGCAAGCATAAACCGAAT
>CAYRKA010000131.1:0-5316 GCA_964424785.1 uncultured Lachnospiraceae bacterium
GCAGATCTCTTATTGCGGCAATACAAGCGGCTGCGGGATAAAAAGAAAAGAAAGAAAAAGAAGTTCAACTACAAGGATATCAAGGAAGTCTATACCATCGTATTTTATGAGAACAGCCCGTCAGCATTCCAGGCGTTCCCGGATCATTACCTCCATTACTTTGAGCAGCAGTCAAATACCGGGCTGAAGATGGATCTGCTGTTGAAATATATTTTTATACCTCTTGACATATTTCAGGAAACCATTCACAATAAACCTGTAACGAACAAACTGGACGCATGGCTGATGTTCCTGAGCACGGATAAACCGAACGACATCATACGGCTCATCGAGGACTGGCCGGAGTTCCGGGAGATGTACGGCGAGATCTATGACCTCTGCCGGAATACGGAAAAGGTGATGGATATGTATTCGAAAGAGTTACAGGAACTGGACCGGAATACGGCACAGTATATGATTGACGAGATGAGTGAAGACCTGGCAAAAAAGCAGAACCGAATTAATAATCTGCAGGGAGAAATTGCAACTCTCCAGGATGAAAACACAGATCTACAGAAACAGCTGGAACGACAGGCTCTGGAATGCAAAGTATGGAAGCTGTACCAAAAAGGCCGCCCTGAGGAGGAAATTGCCTCTGAGACAGGTCTGGATATATGGCTTATTCATGAAATTCTGAATAGTATCTGATATTTTCAGGCTTAAGCAGATATCTGTTTTCTCTATAACCGCCGGAGACCGGGGATATCCCTGTCTCCGGCCTCCCGCTCCCCGCAGCCCATCACACGCTCAGCCTGCTCTCTGGCAGGCTCTCATACCATATTTTCTATATTCTTCTTCAGGTCTCAATTTCCACCTCCTACTGGCATTTTCCCCCACACTTTGCTACAATGTAATCAGAAATAATCGTTGCCCACGGGAATCCACTTTCAGGAGATGAGAAAATGACACCAACCGTAAGCATCATTGTTCCGGTCTACAATGCCGGTTCTTATATACGCCGCTGCGTTGACAGCATCCGCGGACAGGAATTCACGGATTTTGAGCTGCTTCTGGTCGACGATGGCAGCACCGATTCCTCCGGTGCCATCTGTGACGAATATGCTGCGATTGACCCGCGCATCCGCACCGTCCACCGCAGCAATTCCGGCGTGTCCGACGCGCGCAACACAGCGCTTGCGCTTGCCAAGGGGACTTATCTGCAGTTCGTCGACAGCGATGACTGGATCACATCGGATGCCACCAAGCTCCTCGTGCGTGCCGCCAGCGAGAACGGCTGCGACCTGGTGATCGCGGATTTTTACCGCGTCGCAGGCGGGAGGGTTGCCCGGAAGGGAGATATTGACGAGGAAACCGTGCTCAGCCGCAGCGAATATGCCGAACATATGACGGAAGCGCCCGCCGACTATTATTATGGAGTCCTGTGGAACAAGCTCTACCGCCGGGATCTCGTCGAACAGCACCGGCTCCGCATGAATTCCGAGATAAGCTGGTGCGAGGATTTCATGTTTAATCTGGAATACATCCGGTACGCCGAGCGTTTCATCGCGGTCAAAGCCCCGATTTACTATTATGTAAAAACGAAGGGCTCACTCGTCGCGCAGAGCAGCAGCATCGCGAACACAATCCGAATGAAGCTGGCCGTTTTCGAGTATTACAATAATTTCTATAAAAACGTCTTTGACGAGGAATATTATGAGAAGAACCGGTTCCGCGCCTACCGCTTTCTCGTGGATGCGGCCAGCGACGGTATCGTGCCGCCCGCGATCCTGCCCGGCTCCCTGAAGCTCGGCAGCGAGCGCATCAATGTCTCTGCTGACGCGGTGTCCGGAGACGGCCTGATTCTGGATGATTACCGGCGGCGCAAGCTCATAGAGCGTCATCTTGAGACCGCCGCGCTCAAAAACGACATGACGCTCCCTGAGATGTGGCTGCTGCTCTATCTGAGCCAGCCTCATGTCCTCTGCACGCGGAAAGAGCTCTCAGAATTCACGACACTTCCACGTCGGACGCTTTCCCAGGCTCTGCAGCGGCTGGCAGCACGCGGCCTGATTCATACGGAAGAAAAACGGCAGACGGTGCATAGCGCATCCCGCACATCCACTGTCCGCCTGCTCGACATCACACTGCTGCCCGAAGCAGGCTCCGTCCTCGCGGATCTCGGGACCGCCCTGCAGGACTTTGAACACACGCAGTTCCTCGGGTTCACAGAGGAGGAGTTTCAGCAATATACACACTTGTCGCAGAGGGTACGGGAAAATATCCAGCATGCCCTGCGTTAATTTTCACCCCCCTATTGCAATATCCTCTGTCTTAGTATACAATAGATTTATCTATAATAATTTAGATTTATCTAAACAACCTGCCCCGCCTGCAGCCCTGTGCGCGCCTGACCGGCTCTGCCGACAGACCTATCAAGCAGATGCGTTTGCAGGAAAAGCATTGCGGTTAATGGGTATTGTTCCCAGTACTCATGCATACAGGAAATCGGCGGCACGGAGGGAATTTGAACTAATACCAGGGAAAGGAGAACATGCGCACCCTCCGCGGCATTTCATGGGAATCATCCGGACATCATATTCCATTACGTTAAGGGGTATGGCTCAGGGATCGGCCCATGGCATGAAAAAAGAACATGAGACAGACCAGATTGACAGGAAAACTCCTGCCGGTATTGCTCGCAGCCGCACTTTCAGTAAGCCCTGCGCTGACTTCAGCGGCGGCGGAGGCGGAATCACAGGCCGCCACCGAAGCGGCTGAGACGGAGGCTTCTGGCAGCGATGCGACGGCGGAGCTTACGAAGCCGATGCGTGTCTCCGTGCATGACCCTTCGATTATCAAGGCGGAGGACGAAACCTATTACATACTTGGCTCCCACACCGCTTCCGCCAAATCATCCGACCTGATCCAGTGGACGCAGGTCAACACCGACTATGGCAATGTCAATGCCACTCCGTTTTACGGGAATCTGCAGGAGACCCTGGCCGAGCCGTTTGAGTGGGCCGGCTACAACGACGGGGACTGCGTCGGAGGCTATGCGGTCTGGGCTCCCGACATCATCTGGAACCCGTACTACGAATGGGCGGATGGCCAGACCGGCGCTTATATGCTCTACTGCTGCACCTCCTCGACCTGGCGGCGTTCCTGCATCTGCTACCTCGTGTCCAGGACAATCGACGGGACGTACGAGTACGGCGATACGGTCGTCTACTCCGGCTTCACCAAAACGGGCGAGGCGGACGGCAACAGCTCCCGCAATACAAAATGGGACAACGATTACCTGAACCTGAATGAGCTCCTGGAGCTCGGCTCCGCAGACGGCGGCATCGACGAGATCAGCGACAACTGGTTCTCATCGGACGGCGGCTGGAACAACCTGTACGCGCCGAACGCGATTGACCCGAACCTGTTCTTCGACGCCGACGGCGAGAGGCTGTATATGGCCTACGGCTCCTGGTCCGGCGGCCTGTTCCTCCTGGAGCTCGACCGTACGACCGGCGAAGCGATCTATCCGGGCGTTGACTCGACGGATGAGGTTTCCGGCAATTTCGTCGACCGCTACTTCGGCGTACACCTGGCAGGCGGCAACCACCAGTCCGGCGAAGGCCCGTACATCCAGTATGACACTGAATCCGGTTACTATTATCTGTACGAAACATACGGCGGCCTGGCCGCTGAAGGCGGTTACAATATGCGGCTTTTCCGCTCTGAGAACCCGACCGGCCCGTACCTCGACGCGAAGGGCCAGAACGCGGCGGATAACGGCGTGAGCAACGATCTCTACGGGATCAAGCTGATCGGCAACTACTCTCTGTACGACCAGACAGGCAAGCGCGCTGCCGGACACAACTCCATGCTGATCGACGAGGATTCGGATTCCCGTTATCTCGTCTATCATCAGCGTTTCGATGTAGAGCCGCAGCTCGAGGCGCATGAGGTCCGTGTGCACCAGCAGTTCCTGAATGAGGATCTGTGGCCGACGACGGCGGTTTACGAATACCGCGGCGAGCAGCCGGAGCATTACGAGGATGCCGAGGTGGTCGGTTCCTACGAATTTATCAACCACGGCACCAAGACAAGCGGCGACATGATTGCTACGGAGATGCTCACGCTCTACGAGGACGGCACCTGCGACGGCGCGGCCACGGGCACCTGGGCAAAGACCGATTCTGGCAAGGGCTATGATTATGTGACCTTTGAGATGAACGACGGAACGGTTTACAAGGGCTTCTTCTTCCGCCAGCACAAGGAAAATACCGACCCGGATGCAGTGATGACCTTCTCGGCAATCGGCAATGATAATACCTGTATCTGGGGCAGCATGGTTGACCCGGAGGATGACGCTATGACAGCCAGTATGGCGGCGGTCGCAGTCGGACAGCTGATCCCGAAGGCTACGGCAGAGGATCTCGAGCTCCCGGCCTCCATCATGGGCGCTGACATTGTGTGGAGCTCCTCCGACGAATCAATTCTCGCCACGGACGGCACAATCGCAGACCTCGAGGAGGATGAGCGCGTCAAGCTGACCGCCGATATCACCTGCGGCACAGAGACGGTTTCTGAGAGCTGGAAAGTAACCGTACGCGGCAAGGCTACCCTGATCTGCGGCTACGACTTTGAATCTGTCACCGACACGGCAGTCGCATCGGTCGATGGCTCCGCTCTCGCCGAGAACGCTGTCCTGACCGGGGACGCCTCAGTCGTGGAGGACGAGACGCGCGGCAATGTGCTGGAAATCAAAAATGACCCCGGCGCACAGGGTGTAAATTACCTGCGCCTGCCGGAGGACACGCTCTCTTCCGTCTCGACACCTGGATATTCTGTGGCGATGTGGGTGAACATCGGCGAGGAAACCTTTGAGCACAGCGCACTTTTCGAGGCTGACGCGGCAGCGGCTTACCCGCTCACGAGGATCGGCGCGAACCTGATCGCCCGCATCAATGCGAATGCATACAGTGACGTTCAGGGCGCACTGCTGACCACAAGCGGTGAACGGGGCGTCTGGCAGCATGTTGTTTACACAGTAGATCCCTACGGCATCAAGGTGTACCTGAACGGCGAACTCGTCGGCGAGGAGTCGAAGGATATCGCGGACTGCTTCAAGAAGAATAAAACAGGCATCTCGCAGGCGAAGGATGTGATGGTCGGCAGCGGCTGCATCTGGGGTGATGAGGACTGCCAGAATGTGCGCTTCGACGATGTGATGGTATACAACGGTGTACTGACACAGGAGAATGTGGCCGAGCTGTACGCAGCAGAATAAGATGATTCCAGGGTCAAAAGCCTGTCTCCACGGAATGCTTGCATTTCAGTGGAGAC
>CAYRKA010000132.1:0-5151 GCA_964424785.1 uncultured Lachnospiraceae bacterium
TTAAAGTTGGACGATGATGTGTTGAACATCCCATTGTTTATGGCTGACCAGGCGGATCGGTTGATTGGGCTGGCATTGGGACAACGGTAATGATATCCGCTCATGCAATAAAGTGCCAATATATTCTGGCAGGCGAGGCGGGAGAACTGCAAATTGAGATTGACATCAAGAATCTTTCTTCGTATAGTGAAGAAGTATATGGCGGTCAGGCTGAGGTGGGAAGAATCGTAAGTTTGAGGTAACGTTCAACTCAGGTCCGGGCACTTGCAGCTAGAGCCGTAAGGACATAATCCAGAACGAGGAGGAACGATCATTATGGGATTTCAGGCAGCATGGATTCAGGCAGCGGAAGAGCTGGGGAGCGTCTGCCCGGTCTTTAAAAAGGAATGGAAGCTCCCTAAGAGGGCGGTAAAAGCGGAATTATATCTGACGGCGCTTGGCGTATACCGTGCAGAGCTGAACGGGAAAAGGGTCAGCGCATATGTGCTGGCGCCGGGATGGACAGCGTATCAGAAGCGGCTGCAGTACCAGCAGTATGATATCACGGGGCTGCTGGAGGAGGAGAATTGCCTCACGGTCACGGTCGGGAAGGGCTGGTTCTCATCGCCGATGCCGGGATGGCTGGAGTCAGAGGATAAGGCAAGGAGAGCTGCGCAGCCGACAGGAATCTGGGGAGAGATCCGCGTATCCTATGAGGACGGCACAGAGGAGATTCTGCCGACGGATGCCTCCTGGCTTTACGGGGAGAGTGAGATTCGGTTCAGCGAGATCTATGACGGGGAGACGTGCGACGGCGGCTTTGTGACGCCCGGGTGGAAGCAGGTGCAGACGTTTTCGTGGCCAACGGACATCCTGATCCCGCAGGAGGGGGAGGAGATCCGGGAGATGGAGCGGGTCTGCGCGAAGTCCGTTTTCCGGACTCCGGCCGGGGAGACGGTTGTCGATTTTGGCCAGGAGGTGACGGGGTACGTGGAGTTCACGGTCGACGCCGCGGGAGGGGAGCAGATCCGGCTTCTTCACGGCGAGGTGCTCGACAGGGACGGCAACTTCTACAATGCCAATTACCGCAGCGCGAAGGCGGAACTCAATTATACGTGCAAAAAAGGCAGGCAGACGTGGCACCCGGCGCTCACTTTTTTTGGGTTCCGTTACGTGAAGCTCGTGGAATTCCCGGGGGAGCCTTCGCCGGAACAGTTTACGGCCATTGTGGTCTACTCGGATATTAAGAAAACAGGCAATCTGCACTGCTCTGACGAAGGCCTGAACCAGCTGTTCTCAAATATCAGCTGGGGGCAGAAGGGGAACTTCCTGGATGTCCCGACGGATTGCCCGCAGCGTGATGAGCGCCTTGGATGGACCGGGGATGCGCAGGTATTTGTAAAGACAGCCAGCTACCAGTATGACGTGGAGAAATTTTTCCGCAAATGGCTCCGCGACATGGCGGCGGACCAGAGGACGGATGGCAGCATTGGGCAGGTGATCCCGGATTACCTGCCGGACGAAGCCCCGAGCGCGGCATGGGGGGACGCGGCCGTCATCTGCCCATGGCAGATTTATCAGACGTATGGGAATGCGGAGGTCCTAAAGGAACAGTTTGCCTGCATGAAGCGCTGGGTAGACTATATCACATCCGTGACGACTAAGGAATCTCTCTGGACAGGCGGTGGGCATTTCGGGGACTGGCTTGGACTGGACGCCCCGTCTGGGAGTTACAAGGGATCCAGCAGGGAGGATTTTATCGCCTCCGCCTTTTATGCGCATTCTGCGGAGCTGGTGGTCAAGGCCGGGAAGGTGATCGGGGAGGATGTCGCAGGGTATGAAGCGCTGCACCGGAATATCGTAGCAGCTTTCCGGAAGCATTTCCCGGTATACCTGACGCAGACGGAGCATGTCCTCGCGGCCTGGTTCGGGCTGGCGGAGGATCCGCAGCAGACGGCAGACGCGCTGGCGGAACTGATAAAGAAGGACGGCTGCCGCATGAGCACAGGCTTTGTAGGGACACCGTACATCCTCCATGTGCTGAGTGACTACGGCCATGCGGATGTGGCCTACAGCCTGCTGCTCCGGAAGGACTACCCGTCATGGCTGTATTCGGTTGAAAAGGGAGCGACGACCATCTGGGAGCATTGGGACGGCATCCTGGAGGACGGGAGCTTCTGGAGTACGGATATGAATTCGTTCAACCACTACGCATACGGCGCGGTGGCGGACTGGGTTCATGAAAAAGCGGCGGGGATCCAGGTTCCGGAGGATGCGCCAGGCTTTGCACGGGTGAAGATTGAGCCGCACCCGGATAAGAGGCTTGGATGGCTGGAGGCGTCGATCGACACAAGACACGGGAAAATCAGCTCGAAGTGGACGTACACGGACGAGGGTGTCCGCTACGAGATCGAGACGGCGGTTCCGGCGCAGATCATCATTGACGGCAGGGAGCTCCAGGCAGAGCCGGGACGCTATACGCTGTGGGGGAATATCTGACGCATTTTCCAATAGCTGGAAAGATATAGGCTGCCAGATTGAAGATCCGGGAATCTTCAGGCTGGCAGCCTTTTGTTAACTTATGCCCCCAGAATAATTTTTATTTCATCTGGTGATTGTTCTGTCTTTTCTGCAATCCCATCGACTGAAGCGCCGCGGGCATACAGCTTTCAACTCTTCATATTTGCTGTAAATATGCTGGTAAAGATAAAGAACCATCTGCCGCAGCTTCATGGACTCTATCTGGGTGATATTTCCGGCCACGACGTTCTGGTTGATTGAATTTATTATATCATGGCAGATCAGCTTTTTCAATGCCGCAATATTCTCCGGCGTACGCGCTTTTTCGATCGCTTTTCTCAGACGCAGAAGCTGGAACGGCAGCAGGACGATGAGCCTGCGTTTCTCCAGCTCTTCCATCGGTTTTTCCAGATATTTAAATGCCGGGACAGTATACTGAAAGGTTTCCTGGGAGCCAAACTTGATATTCAGTGTGTAATTGTCCGGCAGCTTATCTCCGTTATACAGGTAAACGACCAGTGGCTCCGGAAATAGAATAGTATCCAGGGAATCAGCAGTTTTCAAGGCATGGTGGAAGCCATATTCCAAAACCCGGAGGATCATATCCCCGTCAGCGGTCATCTGGAATTCGATTCCGTAAGAGAAGCGGTCATTGATGGTAATGATATTGTCTGCCAGGGTTCGTTTGAGTTCATCGTCTGTGTTTTCCGTCCAGTTGCAGGTTACTTTGCTAACTGGCGGATAATCGGTGCCGTACAATCCGTTGATCAGGTTGACGGACGGGCAAGACCCGGAGGCCGTATACAAAAATATGTCTTTGCCCCTCTTGACATCTTTCGGAAAACCCTTCATAGTGAAAATATCGGAACGAAACTGGAAGCGTGGCTGGCATTCCTGTGCGAAGCTGCGCGTGACGATATATATTATATGAGGAGGATCACCTATGATAAAATTTGGCACAGGCGGCTGGCGCGCCGTCATCGGTGATGAGTTTACCCGCGCCAACATCCAGCTTCTCGCGGAGGCGATGTCGCGCAAAATGAAGGCGGAAAACGTCGCGCAGGAGGGTATCGTGATCGGCTACGACCGCCGTTTCCTGTCAAAGGAGGCCGTCAAGTGGGCGTGCGAGGTCTTTGCCGCGGAGCAGGTGCCAGTCCTGTTTGTGAACCGTTCGTCACCGACGCCACTGATCATGTTCTACGTGGAAAAGCATGGTATGCACTATGGCATGATGGTGACCGCGAGCCATAATCCGGCGATCTACAATGGCTTTAAGGTATTCACCAGCGGCGGGCGCGATGCGAATGAGGAACAGACGCGCGACATTGAGGCGTACGCGGCGGCGATTGAGGCGTCCGGGGAGCCGATCGCAGCTATAGAGTATGAGCAGGCGAAGGCGGACGGCCTGGTGAAGGAGTTCAACCCGCTCAATGAGTATCTGGACAACATCATCGAGAATATCAATATGAAAGCAATCCGGGACCGCGGCCTGCACATCGTGCTCGATCCGATGTACGGCGTCAGCCAGATCGCGATGAAGACGATCCTGTCGACGGCACGCTGCGAGATTGACCTGATCCATGAGGCGCACGACACGCTGTTCGGCCGCAGGATGCCTGCGCCGAGCGAAAGCGCGCTGACGGAGCTCTGCACATATGTGCGGGAGATGCAGTGCGACCTCGGGATCGCGACCGACGGTGACGCGGACCGGCTCGGCGTGGTGGATGATACCGGGAAATACCTGCACGCGAACGATATCCTCGTACTGCTGTACCACTACCTTCTGAAATACAAGGGCTGGCGCGGCCCGGCGGTCCGCAATGTAGCGACGACACACGTGCTCGACCGCATGGCGGAGGCCTTCGGTGAGAAATGCTATGAGGTGCCGGTCGGCTTCAAGTACGTTTCCGCAAAGATGCAGGAGACGGATGCTGTGATCGGCGGTGAGTCATCCGGCGGCCTCACGGTGCGCGGCCATATCAACGGCAAGGATGGCATCTACGCGGCATCACTGCTCGTCGAGATGGTGGCGGTGACTGGCAAGCGCCTCTCGGAACTGATGCGTGAGATCGACGACGAGTACGGCAAAATCTATATGGAGGAACGGTCATATAAGTTCACGGCGCAGCGCAAGCAGGAGCTGCAGCAGCTTTTATTTGGGGCAAAGGATCTCCCTGATTTCGGGGAGGAGATCGACCATATCTCCTATCTCGACGGTGTCAAGGTGTACTTTGCGGATGGAGGATGGATCATCGCGCGCTTCTCGGGGACGGAGCCGCTGCTGCGCATCTTCTGCGAGATGGACAGCAGGGAGGCCGCGGCATGGATGAGCAGAAAGTTCGAGGAATTCCTCGGACTGGCAGAGTGAAAAAGGAGGCCGGCGAAGGGCGTCCTCACTAAGGGATTTTAATCCTTAAAAGAATGACGGCATAGTCGGCATTGCGCCGGTTATGCCGTTTTCTCTTGCTCATCGCTGATTTTTCTTCCCATATTGTCCGCATAAATCCTGCATGATCACATCCAGTTTCTCGATTCGAGTTTCAGCCTGCGTCAGTTCACGGTTACTGTCACTAAGCTGGCGGGTCAGATCCTTTTTTAATATAACATTGATTTTTAACTTCGCAAGAGTTACAATATGGTCAGGTAATCATT
>CAYRKA010000133.1:0-5121 GCA_964424785.1 uncultured Lachnospiraceae bacterium
GGCGTTTTCGACTCGGGAGTCGGAGGGCTGACGGTGGCGCGGGAGATTATGAGGAACCTTCCGAATGAGCATATTGTATATTTTGGCGATACGGCGCGCGTGCCGTACGGAAGCAAGTCGAGGGATACCGTGATCCATTATTCGCGGCAGATCATCCGTTTCCTGCGCACGCAGGATGTGAAAGCGATTGTGATCGCGTGCAATACCGCGAGTGCATTGGCGCTGGACGAGGTGGAGCAGGAGCTGGACATCCCAATTATCGGTGTAATCAAGCCGGGAGCCCATGTGGCGGCTGCGGCGACCACGAACAAGCGTGTCGGCGTGATCGGCACGGAGAGCACAATCAACAGCCATATGTACCATAGGCTGATCCGGGAGCAGGATCCGGAGATTACCGTTTACGGCAAGGCATGCCCGTTGTTTGTGCCGCTTGTGGAGGAGGGCTGGCTGAAGGATCCGGTCACGGCAGAGGTCGCGAGGCGCTATCTGGATGAGATTCTGAAAGAGGGGATCGACAGCCTGATCCTTGGCTGCACGCACTATCCGCTGCTGCGCTCGCTGATCGGGGAGATCGCCGGGCCGGAGGTGAGGCTTGTGAATCCCGCCTATGAGACTGCGAAGGAGCTGGAGCGGCTGCTTGCGCGGGAACATCTGGCAAATCCGGGGACAAAGGCTCCGGTGAAGGAGCCATATCGGTTCTTTGTCAGTGATGCGGCTGACAAGTTCAGGCATTTCGCGAATTCGATCCTGCCGTATGATATTGAGACGACCATAAAAATCAACATTGAGGAGTACTGAGTTATGACCGAAGATATCCTGATCAGCGTAAAAGGTCTGCATACGCTGGAGAGCGCCGAAGAGGAAGAAATCGAAGTAATTTCCGCAGGGAAATACTATTTTCGGAATGGGAAGCACTATATCTTTTATGATGAGACGGTGGAGGACAGCGGTGAGGTCGTAAAGAACAGGATAACGCTGCGAGACGGCTGCATGGAGGTGCAGAAAAAGGGCTCGATGAACGCCAAAATGATCTTCGAGAAGGGCCACAAGAATACGAGCTGGTATGATACACCGTTCGGTAACCTGCTCGCCGGGATCGAGGTGACGGCGATGCAGGTCACACAGCAGGAGGATCTGCTCGAGGTGAGCGTTGATTATGTGCTCGAGGCCAACTACGAGCAGATCGCAGACTGCCGTATCCGCATCCGCGTGATGTCGAAGGACAGCGGGCTGTTCAGGCTGCGGTGAACAGCGAATTCTGGTAATATATATCGCCCATCGTGCAAATCCTGAGGTGATGCCATATCGGGCTTCAGAAATGTGTGCTTCTGCCACTATAGTAATCTATCATAGATGAATCCAGGATGACAGCATTATCGCGGCTCCCGGATGTCTTTGACCCGCGGGTCTGACGCCACGGGAGTTCGCGGTGCGTCTGAGCGCTGAGCCAGTCAGCTGTTTTGTCTCCGTATACTGATAAAACAGAGTCTATCACCTTTTGCTCAGATAAAGTAAAAGTATGCGCTAGTGGATAGGTATGTGGTGAAACATTATATTTTCCCTGATGCGTGGAAAAAAGCTCACGATTCACTGGTCCGTTTGCCCAGTCCTCAAAGGAACATTGGACAAGAGGCTGGTGATACCATCCGAGGAACCATGCCTGACAGTAATACGTGAGCTTTTCAAGCTTCATGGCAGACATTGAACCGAGCTTATTTACAATATAGGACGCGAGATCAAGGACGGTAGGATTCGACGACTGAACTGACGCATCGTCCTCAGGGGGAACGGGTTTCCTGAGCTCGTTGGCAAATTCAATCCATTCCCTGATAATAATATCTGCATTCGCCAGAGACTCTCCGATGGTCTGTCCATCGCTCATACATCCGGGCAGAGAAGGAACCTCTACCACATAAGAATGATCCTCTTCGCTCCAGTAAAAAATCTTATTAAATCTCATCTTCATCACTCCTGAGGTTATATTTTATGACGAGCTTCCGTATCTGCTTTACCTGATATGGTTTAATCTTACCATTCATTTATGTAACAAAAAAGAGAAAACCGGATAGAGCCGATGTCTCTTCCCCATCCGGTTTTCTCTTATTTTTTGATCTTATCTTTCATTCTGGCGAAGAAGCCCTTTTTCTTTTTCGGCGCCTGCTCGAGTGGACCGCGCACGCCCTTGACTTCTGTTATGTAGATGCCGCTGACAACGGCCTTCACCTCGCGCTTGACCGGGATCGAATCGAAGATCGCGGCGTCGCTGACGAGAGTCATGACCCTGGGGCCGACCTTGGCCTTGACGATCGGCAGCTTGGAGCGGCGCATGAGCTTTGGTGTCTGGTCGATGACCATCTGCGGCAGCCCGGATTCTTTGATTGGCAGTTTCTTTTTATCGATAATCAGCATGGAAACGGTCTGCTTGGCAGCCTCCATCTGCTCCTGCTGCACAGCCTGCTTCTTCTGCAGCCGCCGGCCCAGGATGTAGAGCACGACGAGTGCGATGATAAGAACGGCCAGTATGATGAGTAAAACTTTTGCTACGGTTGACATAAGTACCTCCACACGTTCAAATTTTCCCAATTATTCTATCATTGATTGGAAGAAAGTGCAATAATTCTTTACTTTTTATTAAAATTGTTTTTTGGGGTGCCAAATGAAAAATCGTGTGTTATACTTTACAGGATAGTTTGTCTGTGATCATGACAGATGGGTATCAGAAAGGACGGACAATATGAGAAGGAAGAATTTATTTTCAGCGATGATGTGTACAGCATGCCTGGCGGTGGCGGCGATTGCTCCGGCCACGGCTTTTGCGGAAGAACAGACGGAGACGGCCACGGTGGCGGCAGACAGTGCAGACGAGGCGGATGACGGGGCAGATGCGTCGGACGATGGGGCAGATGGCAGCGCGGACAGCACAGCAGATGACGCCGCCGGAGACGGGGAAACGGAGGAAACAGATGCAGAGGACGGCGAGGAGGCAATCGTGCCTGCGGAGCGGCCAGATTACAATGCATTGGATTACGTCACGCTTGGAGAGTATAAGGGACTGACGGTCGTGCCGCCGTCCACAGAGACGACAGAAGAGGAGATTGACAGTGAGATCCGCCTCAATATCCAGCTTGCGGACGAGCTCGAGACAATCGAGGGCGGTACGGTACAGGATGGAGACACGGTCAATATTGACTATGAGGGCAAGAAGGATGGCGAGGCGTTTGACGGAGGCACGGCGAAAGGCTATGACCTGGAGATCGGTTCGAATACGTTTATCGACGGCTTTGAGGACGGCCTGATCGGCGTGGATGCAGGTGAGACAGTGGATCTGCCGCTGACCTTCCCGGAGAATTATTTCAGCGAGGATCTGGCGGGGCAGGAGGTCGTGTTCACGGTGACGGTCAACGAGATCAGGCGTGCGCCGGAGCTGAGCGACGAGCTGGTCAGCAGGATGACTGACGGCGAGTATACAGACGTTGCGTCCTACCGCGAGTATATCCGGTCAGACCTCGAGGCGACCAAAGAGACAGACCGTATGAATGAGATCAAGTCGGATCTGCTGACACAGATTGCGAACACGTCCGGGATTACGGACTATCCGCAGGAGATGGTGGATTATGGCGCCGCGAATATGAAGGCCTATTATCAGCAGCAGGCTGAGGCGTATGCGATGGAATTTGAGGATTTCCTGAGCAGCCTCCTCGGTATGACAGAGGAGGAGTTTGATGAGCAGGTCGAGATGGCGATCAAGCAGAATATGCAGCAGGAGCTTTACCTGAAGGCGATTGCCGAGACGGAGGGTATTGAGCTGACGGATGAGGAATATGAGAGCGGCTGCGAGACGCTTGCGGAGGATTATTATTATGATTCGGTGGATGAGTTTGTAGCCGCATACGGCGAGGATACGATCCGCGTCAGCCTGCTGCAGGAGAAAGTGCTGGATTTCCTGGTGGACAATGCGGTGATTCAGGAGGAGCCTGAGTCGGAGAGCGGGACAGGGACGACGGAGGCTGTGACGGAGTGATGGCGTGCCTTGCCCTGGCTGCAGAAAGGGAGTGTGCAGCAGCATGAAGAAGGTTGGGATGATTCTTGAGGGAGGTGGGCAGCGCGGGATCTTTACGAGTGGCGTGCTCGACTACCTCATGGGGCAGAAGCTGCAGGTGCCGTATGTAATCGGAGTCTCGGCGGGAGCCTGCAATGCGGTCGACTATGTGTCCGGCCAGATTCTCCGGACGAAAGAATGTATGCTGGATGCGCAGCTTGACCATGAGCTTTACGGTGTGCGCACGTTGCTCCGAACGCGGTATTTCATGAATATGGACCTGATTTTCGACCAGTTCCCGAATCACGATTACCCGTTTGATTACCGTGCCTATGTGAAGTCCCCGATGCGCTGTCTGCTCACGACGACGAACTGCGTGACCGGCAGGGCTGAGTTCATCGAGGAGTACCGCGATATGGACAGGATGATGGCGGCGTGCCGCGCTTCGTCGAGCCTGCCGTTCGTCTCGCCGGTTGTGAAGGTCGATGGCGTGCCGATGATGGATGGCGGGATCGCGGATTCCGTGCCGGTGCGCAAGGCGATCAGCGACGGCTTCGATTACAATATCGTGATCTTGACGAGGCGGCGCGGCTACTACAAGAGCGAGGAGGGCGGCGCGGCGGTAATGCGTCTGGCACGTCTCTATTACAGGCGCTATCCGATGCTGGCACGCGCACTGATGCAGCGCAACCACAATTACAACCGTACGATGGATCTGCTGGAACAGCTGGAGCGCAAGGGACGTGTGTTTGTGATCCGGCCGGAGCTCCCCTGCGTAGGCAGGACCGAGCGGGATCTTGAGAAGCTGGAGGATTTTTACTGGCATGGCTATGAGCGCGGCGAGGAGCTGTACCCGGCGCTGCGGGAGTGGCTCGAGAAGCGCGAGGAATGTGTGAGCCGGAAGAGGCTGCTGCGGTAGAAATGGAAGAACGTATATGTAAGGATATGTATCATAAAAAGGGCGGCGGCTGATTTTTCAGCCGCCGCCTGTTCGTTATATACTGGCATATCCAGTATGTATTGTCTTATGATTTACCCGTCAAAAGCTGATTCCCGGATTGTTCCGCGCTTCGCGCTCCCAC
>CAYRKA010000134.1:0-5059 GCA_964424785.1 uncultured Lachnospiraceae bacterium
AAGGGCATCGCTTCCATGCACTGCTCCGCAAACACAGATATGAACGGCGAGAACACCGCGATCTTCTTTGGCCTTTCCGGAACGGGCAAGACAACGCTCTCCACAGATCCGAAGAGGCTGCTGATTGGCGACGATGAGCATGGCTGGGATGACAAGGGCGTCTTCAATTTCGAGGGCGGCTGCTACGCAAAGGTGATCAACCTGGACAAGGAATCCGAGCCGGATATCTACAATGCCATCAAGCGCAACGCCCTTCTTGAGAACGTTACTCTTGATGAGAATGGCAAGATCGACTTTGCGGACAAGAGCGTAACGGAGAACACCCGCGTATCCTACCCGATCAACCACATCGAGAAGATCGTCCGCCCGGTATCCTCTGCCCCGGCAGCGAAGAATGTCATCTTCCTTTCCGCGGACGCTTTTGGTGTACTGCCGCCGGTATCGGTCCTGACACCGGAGCAGACCGAGTACTACTTCCTGTCCGGCTTCACAGCAAAGCTTGCCGGTACGGAGCGCGGCATCACAGAGCCGACCCCGACCTTCTCCGCATGCTTCGGCCAGGCATTCCTCGAGCTGCATCCGACCAAGTATGCCCAGGAGCTTGTCAAGAGGATGCAGGCAAGCGGCGCGAAGGCTTATCTTGTCAACACAGGCTGGAACGGCACAGGCAAGCGCATCTCCATCAAGGATACCCGCGGCATCATCGACGCGATCCTCGACGGCTCGATCCTGAGCGCACCGACCAAGCAGATCCCGTATTTCAACGTTGAAGTGCCGACAGCGCTTCCGGGCGTTGATCCGAAGATCCTTGATCCGCGCGACACCTACGCAGATGCTTCCGTATGGGAGGAGAAGGCAAAGGATCTGGCACAGCGCTTCATCAAGAACTTTGTGAAGTACGAGAGCAACGAGGCCGGCAAGGCGCTTGTATCCGCAGGCCCGCAGCTTTAATCCGAATTCAAAGGACAGTCCCAACAGGTTCGTCTGGCCGGGCTGCCTGATTATGTGATTTACAGAACCGCTGCTTCGGTTATAACCGGGCGGCGGTTTTTCTGCGCAGGCATATATGCAATCGGATAGGAAAACCATCGGCCCTATCCGCCTGCGCGAAAGCGTGCTGCATCAGCAGCAAAATACCTCTCGCGAGCCTGCGCATAAAAAACACAGCCTCAGGCCACCTTGCGGAGTGTGGCCGGAAGCTGTGTAATATCGTACAGATCAGCTTGCGGAACGTCATCTGTACGTGTCCAGACGATGTATACAGCTTTGCGGAGAGCTGACGCCATCGATTCTGGCACAAGGAGGTATGATGTGTATTCCATTGCCTCGAGACAACATTCCTTTTTATTCACAGATGCCTGCTTCCCCTTCGCAGACAATGACGGTCATAGGATGGCCGATGCGGAGTGTTCAGCTTTCTTCGGAAGCCCCTCTCTCATACCAAGCAGGTTTCCTGGCTCGCAGATCATCGCTCCGTCCTCCTTCTCGCGCTGTATAACGGGTACGCAATGGATATATGGGCTTCGCTCCCTGCTGACAGTGACCGGATCGCTCAGGATTCGCACCTGATTCCCTCTTCAGATAATTCTGCACTTGATACGGCAACTTTCATTACACGTCAAAACTATACCATCTTTTCAGGGACAGGTCAACCGTTTTTTACAGATTTCTCAGATTTCTCAGATTGAGATTCTTTGGCCCGCATAACGTTCGGAAAATACGGAATTGCAAACGTTACGGCTTAAGTGCAGATTTGCCGGAGAGATAACGGCTTCTGCCCTCCTCGTAAAGATTATTCCCCTCGCTGTCGATGATGACGACGAGTGGCATATCCTCGACATACAGCCTGCGCAGCGCCTCCGCGCCGAGATCCTCGTAGGCGACCAGCTCTGCCATTTTGATGCATCTGGCAAGGAGCGCGCCCGCGCCGCCGATTGCGCCAAAATAAACTCCGCCATATTGTTTCATCGCGTCAACTACTTCAGGGAGTCTTGCTCCCTTGCCGATCATGCCGCGCACCCCGACGGACATCATCGTCGGCGCGTAGGCGTCCATGCGCCCGCTCGTCGTAGGTCCGGCTGATCCGATGACCTGTCCCGGCTTTGCCGGGGTCGGCCCTACATAATAGATCGTGGCATCTGTCGGGTCAAACGGGAGCTGCTCTCCTCTTGCCAACGCCTCGCACATCCGCTTGTGCCCCGCATCGCGTGAGGTATAGACCGTCCCGGTCAGCAGCACCTGCTCGCCGGCACGCAGGGAACGCGCCAGTTCCCCGGTGAGCGGAAGCATAATTTTCCTTGCCATCTCAGATTACCTCCGTCCTGTGTCGTGTCACGTGGCAGCTGATGTTGATTGCGCAGGGCATCCCGGCGATGTGCGTCGGCATCGTCTCGATGTTGAGTCCGATCGCCGTCGTCCTGCCACCGAAGCCCTGCGGCCCGATCCCGAGCTCATTGATTTTCTCCAGCATCTCGCGCTCAAGGTCTGCGTAGAACGGGTCCGGATGCGACGAGTCGAGCGGGCGCAACAGTGCTTTTTTCGCGAGCAGCGCCGCCTTGTCGAAGGTGCCGCCGATCCCGACACCGATGACCATCGGCGGACACGGGTTCGGCCCGGCCGCCTCGACTGTTTCCAGAATAAAGTCCTTGATCCCCTGCAGACCCTGTGACGGCTTGAACATGCGGATTGCACTCATATTTTCGCTGCCGAAGCCTTTCGGCCCGACTGTCACGCGGATCTGCTCGCCGGGTACGATCTCCTCATAGAGCATTGCCGGCGTATTGTCGCCTGTGTTGCCGCGGCGCACCGGGTCGCGTACGACCGACTTGCGCAGATATCCTCTGTCGTAGCCGCGGCGTACGCCCTCGTTGACTGCTTCCGTCAGATCACCGCCTGTGATGTGTACATCCTGTCCGATCTCGAGAAAGACGCACGCCATCCCGGTATCCTGGCAGATCGGTACATTCTCCCGGCCTGCGATCTCATAGTTTTCGATGATATTGTCTAGGACGTCTCTCGCAAGCTCCCAGTCCTCACAGGCGCGGTATGTCTGAATCGCCTGCTTTACATCATCCGGCAGATGCCCGTTTGCCTCGATGCAAAGCCGACCGATCACCTCCGTGATGGTCTCTGCCTTGATTTCACGCATAGATACAACTCTCCTTCTATAAGTCAGAATCACTTTCCCTTTGCATCTAAAAAGGGGCTGCACTGCAGCCCCTCAATCCACCTTACAGCCCGGCTTTCTTTGCAGCAGCCTCCACTACGTGGCTGACAAGCACGGATGTCGTCACACTGCCGACGCCGCCAGGTACCGGGGTGATTGCCCCGACAACCGGCTCCACTGCGACATAGTCCACATCGCCGCAGAGCTTGCCCTCCGCATTGACATTAATGCCTACATCGATGACTACCTGGCCCGGCTTCACATACTCAGCTCCTACTACGCCTGCACGGCCTGCGGCTACAATAATGATGTCCGCTTCGCGTGCTACAGATGGCATATCGACAGTTCTCGTATGGCAGACCGTAACGGTCGCATTCTTCTTGATCAGCATCATGGCTGCAGGCTTGCCTACCACGAGGCTGCGGCCGATCACAACCGTCCTCTTGCCTGTGCAGTCGATCCCATAATGGTCAAGGATCTCCATACATGCCTGCGGCGTACACGGCGGGAAACCGATTGCCTTTCCGGTAAATACGCCGGACATGGATCCGTCTGTCATGCAGTCCACATCCTTTGCAGGGTCAAGCGCGTTCTCGATGACGCTCTGGTTCAGGTGCTTCGGAAGCGGGCGGAACAGCAGGACGCCGTGGATCGCGTCGTTTCTGTTGGCATCATCGATGACCTTCAACAGCTCCCCCTGCGATACGTCCGCCGGAAGCAGGAACTTCTCACAGGCTACGCCGAGCGTCTCACAGCGCTTTGTCGCACCTCTCTCGTAAGAGATATCGCTCTCATTCTCACCGACGCGGATGATGCCGAGCGTCGGCTTAACGCCCTTTGCTTCCAGCTCCGCGACCTTAGCCTTGATTCTTTCATTCAGGGCCGCCGTAACTTCTTTGCCAAGTAATTGCTTTGCCATTTGTATCTCCTCCAGATTCTATGGTATATCTCTGTGATGCATGGCTCATTTCAGCCGTCCGAGGACGCTTTCAAAAATCTTCTCCGCCATCGGGACATATTTTTCAAGCATCGCGTCAGCTTTTTCATTCAGGCTGGCCGCATACTCCTTGTCTGCCATCGACTTTGTATTGATGTAGACGTTCAGGCTCGCGCCCTTGAGCGCAGCGCCGCAGAATGCAGCTCCAACGCCCGCATCACTGATCGCAAGCGCCGAACCCTTCGCGGCAAATTCCTTGATCAGTTCAATCGCTTCGCAGCATTTCTCCATGATCTCCATCGGGACGGAGCAGGCGTCTTTGAGCACAACCTCCATCACGCGCGCCTTCTCAGCCTTTTCCTCCTCGGTCGCACGCGGCATACCATATGCCTTTGAGAGCGGCTCAAATACCTCTGCGTCGCGCTCAATCAGGCGGAGCAGGTCTGCCTGCAGTCTGTCGCATTTGCCCTTGAGCTCCCACATCTCTTCCTCAACGTCAGCATACTTCTTCTTGCCGACCGTCAGGCTGCCGACCATATTTCCGAGTGCCGTGCCGACCGCACCGACCAGCGCGGATGCTCCGCCGCCACCGGGCACCGGGGCCTTTGAAGCAAGCACTTCCACAAACTCATTACAAGGAACCGTAGAAAATCCCATTCTTCTTACCTCCTGGTCTGTTACTGCCCACAGCCCGCGGGCCGCCGCAGTTTCTTCTTTTTTTGCGCAGGTCCGCGAGAAGTATATTGTTGCCTGCGCAGCGCGCGGGCCGCGCGGCGGCAGGTCAGATTGCATCTTCCCTGCCCGATTCCTGTCACATCACAGGATTCTTGTTTAGAACAGTCCGGAAATCTTTCCGTTCTCGTCCACGTCGATGCGCTCTGCGGCCGGTACTTTCGGCAGGCCAGGCATCGTCATGATCTCGCCGGTCAGCGCTACGATGAAGCCTGCGCCCGCGG
>CAYRKA010000135.1:0-5034 GCA_964424785.1 uncultured Lachnospiraceae bacterium
TCTGCGACAGTGAATTTTTCCATGGCAAAGACTGGGAAATATTAAAATTGCGTCTCGAAAAAGGCAAAAATCCAGATTTCTGGATCAATAAAATCGAACGCAACCGTAGCCGTGATTGGGAAAACGACAAAAAACTCCTGTTTCTCGGATATACTGTCCTGCATTTTTGGGGAAAAGACATATTAAAGCATACAGGTGAATGTCTTCATGTTATCGAAGAATCGATCTGGGATAGCCAGTTTCCCGATACTCCTCTGGATTTCCCTATTGATGAATGAACATATTTTGCTTTCAGCTTTTCGGTGACGCCCTGCGCCTTCCTTGCTGAGGCAAAACCGTTCCAAAAATTCTCTCGATGATCTATCTGGATAAGGACAGCAACCGCACCATCCAGCTCGGGCTGGCGACCTTCAAACGCCAGTTTGACACGAATTACGGCGCGATCATGGCCGGTACCGTGATCTCGCTGATCCCGGTTGTGATTATTTACGTGTTCTGCCAGAAATATATTGTCGACGGGATTGCGTATTCCGGCTTGAAGGGATAGGATAAATGGGCTGTGGACATTTCTGGAGGGAGACTGATGATTCGGGTAGAGGGAAAGAAGTTTTATGACGGTTGCGGAGAAATTCTGTTCCGGGGGATTGGGATTGGCTCATGGCTGAACCTGGAGCATTTTATGATGGGGATTCCGGGCTGCGATTTTCAGATGCGGCAGACCATCCGGGATGTGTTCGGCGGCAAAACAGAGCAGAGTTTTTATGACCGATTTGTACGGCAGTTCATTTCAGAGGCAGATTTCCGCTTTCTGAAAAGTCTTGGAATCAATCTGGTGCGTGTGCCATTTAATTATCATTTGTTTGTGGACGACTTACATCCGGGGACACTGAAAAAGGAAGGCTTTGCGTATTTTGATTATCTGCTTGATCTGTGCGAAGCGTATGGGATTTATGCGCTTCCGGATTTGCATGCGGCGCCGGGTGGGCAGAATCCGGACTGGCACAGCGATAACGGAACCGGTTATACACTGTTCTGGGAATATGACGTGTTCCAGGAGCAGGTGGTGCAGCTCTGGAAGGAGATCGCCAGGCATTATGCCGATCGGGAATACCTTCTGGGGTATGATCTGCTGAATGAGCCGTTCCTGATACCGGATTATCTGGATACCGATGGGGGACAAGACCCGGCGACGGGGCTGCCCACAGCCAGGCAGAACCGGAAGCTTGCCCTCTTTTACCGGCGTGTGACAGAGGCGATCCGCAGCGTCGACGAGCGGCACATCATTTTTCTGGAAGGGGATCACTTTGCGTCAGACTTCACCTGCCTGGAAGGGGACATTTCGGATGCGCAGACCGCCCTGACATTTCATTATTATCCAACCGTCTGGTATGAGAACCTGTTTGATCCGGATTATGATCCCGGACTTCGCGCAGCGCGGTTTGAGGAGGTGTTCGCCGGCCTGGTCCGGATCCGGGACACATTCGGACGGCCAGTTCTCTGCGGGGAAGCCGGATATGATATCGCAAACAACGGCCTGAAGCTGTGTATGGAGCTCGTAGAGGCCACACTTTCGCTGTTTGCGAAATACCGTGTATCATTTACCCTTTGGAGCTATAAGGATGCGGCGTTTATGGGAATGGCCTGTCCGAAAGCAGATTCGCCCTGGATGCAGATGGCGTCAGAGGTGCGCAAAAGCTGGTCCCATTACACCGGGATGACGCTGGCGGACGAGGCGCTGGAGCGGCTGCTCCGGGGGGCATATCCCCGGCTGACGGACGAAGAGAAGTATCAGCTTTCATTCCGGCAGAGGGCGATACTTTACCCCGCCGAGCAGAGGTATATTTTCCGTCCCATCCTTGAGAAGCTGGGGAAGGAGCGCCTCCTTCTGCTACCTGATTCATTCGCATTTGACCAGTGCAGTATCTGCGGAGAGTATGCGGAACAATACAAAAACTTTCATTTTTCGGAAGAGGTTACTCGAACTCAATCGGGGCATCATCATCGTCATTGATGTAATCGGAATCTGATGCCCGGCTGCCTGTTTCCGTCATGGAATTCACCAGAGACTGCGCATTCACCGAAATCTGTGTTGCCAGGTCAATCAGCTCCTCCTGGTCCGCCTGGAAAAGGTACAGTACATCTGCCGGAGCCTCAATAGCGCCCGGATCTGCGCTCACGCTGAGCTCCGTCGCCAGTCCGGCAGATTCGCCGTCAGCCGTCACGCCAAGATGATCGGCCACAAATGTGAATCCTCTGCCCGGATCAATCTGCGTGAACGTACCGTCAAGGTCAAATGAGACAGTCTCGCCTGTGTCCGGATCTGTGATACCGAAGGATAGGTCCAGGTCACCCGTCTTCGCATCAAAGCCGTATGAATAAATGGTGCCGGAATAAACCGTCCCGCCGCCCTCTGTCATCTCCAGCGCTACCGTCGTCTCACTCCTCGACGCTGTCCTCATATTGCGCATTGTGACCAGAACCTTTGCCAGCTCGTCACTGCCATCGGCAACTGTCATATGGAAATCCATGCCTGCATCCGGATCCGCCGGGTCAAAGAAAACAATTTCAAAACGGATGCAGCCTGGGGAATTCCCGCCGTCCGACTGTATGCCATCCGTGACAATGCCGGCCTCGTTAACCGTCCCTTCGAAAATCTCTGTCATAATCTCATCCGCAAAGCCATCCTCTGCAGCGCCCGCTTCTGCATCGTTCCTGCGGAGCCCGTCCTCCTCCTCGATCCGAAGCCCGTTCACTTCCTCGATCTGGGATCCGTCTGCTTCCTCGATCCGGAGTCCGTCCTCCTCCTCGATCTGAAGCCCGTTCACTTCCTCGATCTGGGAACCATCTGCTTCCTCAATCGCAGCCGTGTCAATGTACAGGTCATAGTCGATACTCGCCACCAGCCCGTCCTGCACATGAAAATTGATGACAAGCTCATCTTCCAGTACCGCCGCCATCATATCAAGCATCTGGTCGGCGGAATCCCTGATTTCCGCCGGGTCGCCATCCATATCCACGATCGACGACAAAACCGGATCCGTCAGCAGCTCTACATACCCGTCTGCTACCAGTGAATACATCTCCAGCAGATCTGCCGTCCGGATATGCGCCGCATAGACCGTATCGCCATCGGACTCCGCCTTTTCCACCTGCATCGTATCCCCGATCCACTCTGCCTTCTCCTCGATCTGCTCCTGAAGCCTCGACAGAGGATTCGACTCCCAGGCGAGGTCATCGTCGTCCGGATAGAACTTCATGTCGAGATCCGGGGCATCCTCACTGCTGATACTCCCTTCCAGAAGCTGGCTGAGCCCCGAACCCTGATACTGTTCCCTCAGATTCCCGGCCAGGAGCCCGACCACGCCGCCGTAAAGCTGCGGGATCGACAATGCGAGCTGCTCCCTGTCTCCGTAAAGCGCCAGGTCCAAAAACGGCTCCTCTGCACCCGTGTTCACCTGGAACAGCCACTTCCTCAGATTCGGGTCCACCTGGAATGAAATCCCTGCATACCCGTCCTCAGGGATTTCCCCGTCCATATCCAGCACTTCCAATGTCCCATCGGATAATCCGCCTTTCAGCGAAACCTGCCAGCCGTTGTCCTCCATCGCATCCCCGAGCTCCTCCAGCCCGAGCTGCTGCGTGAGCAGCGATTCCTGCGACAGTTCCTCCTGTCTCTCCAGGATGTCCTCCAGCTCCTCAGCCGGATCCGCCGCAAACACCGTACACTGCGCGAGCGTTGCCGCCGTCAGCGCCATCGCGGCAGCCTTCTTCATGATATTGCCATTCCTACCCATAATATCCTCCTGTATTCTGTTCAGAAAATGAACTGCTTCTCTATCTATCGTACCACCCTGTCTGGCGGCTCTCCTTATTCCAGCAAATATCCTGCCCTGTAAGAGCACTCAAGATAACTGGGTGACTGATAGTACAAATCTGTTTGAAAATTGGAAATTTCATCACTCTCTTCAAACGCCAGACGCTGTCACGCCAGCATACTCACAATCCCGATCACTGCCAGCGCCCAGCAAGCCGCCGCCCCGATCACATATCCCGCTCCGGCGCGCTTCTCTGTGATCTCCCCTGTCGTCTCGTCCCAGTAAAGCGTGACCGTCTTCCCCTTCGGATACGCCGCCGCACGGCTCGAATTGCATTTGCCGCGGAAGCTCTGCTCCCTGTCGCCCACTGTGCAGCGTATGATCGGGTAATACGACTCAACCGCCTTTGTGAAGCGCTTCCCCTCAGCGGTTTTGTAATAGAGAAGATCCACAATCTCACCCTGTACCGCCGTCAGAGACCGTCTCCTGTCCTTCAGAAATGTGGCTGCCAGGCAGCCGCCCGCAAGGAGCAGCAGCAGGGCCAGGATGGCCGAAGCCTCCTGCTCGCTGCGCTGCTGCGCGTAAGGCATAAACACCAGCCCGATGCCTGCAAGGATAATACAGCATGAGGCAACCGGTGAGAGAGACCGGTCCTCATCCCAGATCGTCAGTTCACGGCCATTCTGCCCGACCTTCACCTGGTCGCCCTTCTGATATTCACGTGTACTCCGGATCTTTCTTGTAACGCCCTTGCCGCCCTCCGCGTACTGGACAGCAAGTTCATAATAATACTGGATCAGATACCCCTGTTCATTCCGTTTCTCAATATGGTTCACGTTCACAACGCGCCCCAGGGGCAGCGCTCCCGGACGGCGCAGGCGCAGATAATTCCGCAGGCTGGCAGTGCCAAGCACAAAAACCGCTGCTCCAAATACAAGTATAAACACTGTCTGCAAAGTGAGATTTTCAAACATAGTAATCCTCCGACAATGGAAATGAATTGCTTATTGAAAAAGTATAACACCCTGCCGCCTCTTTTCAATCCAGTTTGCGAAACATTTGCAGAGGCGCAAAAAGGTTGACAAATCTCCCGAAAACCTGTATAGTGTAACGGTATCGTACCTGTGAAGGTATCGGACAGCTACGCAATTTTACGTCAAACATTTCCGTGCAGCCGGGGAGATAGCGGTGCCCTGTACCTGCAATCCGCTACAGCAGG
>CAYRKA010000136.1:0-4727 GCA_964424785.1 uncultured Lachnospiraceae bacterium
CTCTTAATAATAGCGCTGCTTTCATTTTTATTGGAAAGATTCCAGCCGATGAAGCTGATCTTGTTCTCATTCAGAAACTTCATCCATTTCTCACCCTCCGCTTTATTGAGGCTCCCGTTCCCGGATGCGTCGCAGATACCGAATTCCGATACGAACAGCGGCAGCCCCTGGTCCAGTGCCGCCTGAGCCTTCTGGCGCAGCGACTCTCCATGCGTACCCGCATAAAAATGCAGCGTGTACATCACGTTTTTCTTTTTCAGGGGATTCGCCGCCGCAGTATCCACATCCTGCGACCAGTTCGGAGTCCCGACAAGAATCAACGCATCCTTGTCGTATTTGCGGATGGTGTTGATGATCTTGTTCGCGTATTTGCGGATCGTGCCCCAGGATGTCCCGCCGTTCGGCTCATTGCAGATCTCGTAGATCACGTTCGTATAATTTCTATACCGTTTCGCCATCTTTTTGAAGAAAGCATCCGCCTGCTTCTGATATTTGCGTGGATTCTGGTCATTCAGGATATGCCAGTCGATGATCACATACAGCCCTGCCTTTGTCGCCGCCTGCACGCCGTCGTCGACAAGCTGCTCCAGCTTTTTCTTGTTCTCCTTGCTGCCGGTGCAGTAGCCGTTATACTCTGCCGTGTACATCGCGAGGCGCACCGTATTGATCTTCCAGTTCTTTTTCATATAAGAGAATGCTTTCTGGTTCACATACTGCGGGAACCATGACAGGCCATGTGTGCTGACGCCTTTGAGCTGCACTGTTTTCCCTTTTGAATTGACCAATTTCGTCCCCTCTACCTTCAGCGAAGGCAGCTTCGCGGCATATGCCTGCATCCCGCCTCCATAAAAACCGAGCGTCAGGACAAATGCCATTGCCATAAACCATAATGTAATGTTTTTTCTTTGCTTCATCATTTCCTTCCCTCCAGTGCTTTATGGATTTCGTCTGCAATGTCATAAGCCAAATTTACAGGTACAGCATTTCCCGCCTGTTTACTATGAAAGTACCCTTTTCCGCGAAGCGGGAAACCGAGTTCAGGGATAAACCATGCGCGATAGCACTTTCATGCACGGTAAATGTCCTTGCTCCCAAAGGGTGGCAGCGGCTCCGCCGCTGAATTCTCCTCGCCGCCCTGTGCGCATAACTATAAAGCTAACAGACTTTAGCAAAAATCTGTTAGCTCATTATTATGAATAATCCCAAACTGTTGTCACGACGGCGTTCCTGCCTGCACGAAGCCAGTGTTTATGCAGCTTTCAGCCGTCCTGTGTATTATTCGATCCCAATCGTCCACGTCGTCTCAAACGCCTTCCCTCCGTCCAACGCATACAGGTCAGACTGCTGCGAAAACTCCTCCACGATCCCGTCGCGCGACGGCAGGGAGCTCCACGGCTCTACGCAGACATATGGCGCCTCCTTGTGAGGCATATGCCAGAAGCCGATATATCGGAAATCCGGGTAGCGCACCGTGACGCTCCTGCTGCCTTTGTCGCTTGCGATCCGCACGCAGCGCGGCGCGTGTTTCAGCACAACCGCATCATGGTCGAACAGGTCATGGTGCAAAGGTATCCTGCGGCCGTCCTCGAGCGGATACAACTCATCGCAGCCTGTCAGGAAGCACGTATCGGTGAAGCCAACGCGATATGGCTGCGATGGCTGGCCAAACTCCAGATAATAATCCTCAAAGCCAAGCCCTTCCTCCATCGGCACATTGAAGCCCGGATGGCCGCCTACCGCGAAATATATGCGCCCTGTCCCATGGTTTTCAACAGAAATCGTCGTGGCAAGCGTCCTGCCCTCCAGCGCATAGGTGATTCGGTATGTAAACTCGAACGGATACTGTCCTCTCGTCTCCTCATCGGCATCGAGGCGGAACGTCATGCACGTATCGCTATGCTCTTCCATGAAAAGCGTCATATATTTCAGGAATCCGTGGATCTTCATGCTGTACTCTTTGCCGTCCAGTGTATATTTGCCTCCTGTCAGGCGTGCCACATATGGGAAAATATTCGGAGCCTTACCGCGCCAGATCTCCGGATCCGCCTGCCACAGATACTCCACCCCATCCGTACTTTTAATGGACTGAAGCTCCGCCCCTACGTCACTTGCTGTCACTTCAAGATACTCATTTCTGATCGTATAATCCATAAGAACTCCTTTCTGCTGATATATCGGACAGGGAGAGCCATCGACCCTATCCGCCCGCATGCTGCGTCAGCAGCAATATTCCTTTCGCGGGCCTGCACATAAAAAACCGAATGTAACCCCTAACCTCTAAAGACGTTACATTCGGTCATTTTCATTCCCGGCGTCCCGCTCCCCTGAGCCTTATACCAGCTCCAGGACTACTTCCATCGCCGCGTCACCCCTGCGCTGTCCGAGCTTGACAATCCTGGTATAGCCACCATTGCGGTCCGCATACTTCGGAGCAATCTCGTCAAACAACTTCGCTACCAGGTCAATCTCCCTGGTATTCTTCTTTCTGCCGGCCGCCTCGGTCGGGACTTCTTTGACCGGGTACAGCACTTTAAGCATCTGACGGCGTGCATACAGCCTGCTCGGCTTATCCTTTTTGATTTCTTTCTGGACCTCGTCGTATACGGTTACCTTCTTGCCGTCTACGACTTCCTTCACTCTCTTGCCGTCCTTGTCCTTGCGCGCAACCTTGGCTGTGACTGTAACTGTCTCGTAATTATCCCTCTCCCGCACTGCCATTGCGATCAGGCCCTCCGCAATCCTGCGGACTTCCTTCGCCCTGGGTTCGGTTGTAATGATCTTGCCTTTGTAAATCAGCGCTGTTACCTGGTTCCTGAGCAGGGCTTTCCTCTGGTCTGATGTCCTGCCGAGTTTTCTATATCCTGACATTTTCTATTTCCTCCATTCCGGAACACAGATACATGCGCTTTGGGCTTACTGTATCCATGCTTTTTAGTCCATCGTGTATTTCTACAGGAAACTGCTTCATTATTCTCATTTCCTATATATGGGCGCTGGTGCGCAGCCGAGCAAACAGAGCCGCTTCTTAACCTATCGCAAACCCCGCTGCAGGCATGGCCGCCCGGCCCGCCATTTGCGGGCGTCAAATCACTCGTCGCTCGGATTCAGTGAAAGGCCGAGCTCCTTGAGCTTGCCGAGAACCTCTTCGAGTGATTTGCGGCCCAGGTTGCGGACCTTCATCATATCCTCTGAGGTGCGGTTGCACAGCTCCTCTACGGTATTGATACCGGCACGCTTCAGGCAGTTGAACGAGCGGACGGAGAGTTCCAGCTCATCGATATTCATCTCAAGCACTTTCTCCTTCTCGTTGTCCTCCTTCTCGATCATGACCTCCGCGGACTTCGCATTCTCGGAGAGATCGATGAACAAGCTCAAATGTGCGCTCAATACCTTTGCCGCAAGGCTGACAGCCTCATCCGGCTCCAGCGTCGCGTTCGTGTAAACATCAAGCGTCAACTTGTCGTAATCCGTGATCTGCCCGACACGCGTATTCTCAACTGTGAGGTTGACGCGCTCCACCGGCGTATAGATCGCATCGACCGCGATCACGCCGATCGGCATATCATCCGGCTTGCCCTTCTCAGCGCTGACATAGCCACGGCCCTTTGTGATGGTAAGCTCCATGTAAAGCTTACTGTCCGCGCCGCCGTTGAGCGTGGCAATCACCTGGTCCGGGTTCATGATCTCAATATCCTGGTCAACCTGAATGTCAGCCCCGGTCACTACGCCCTCGCCTTCGAACTCGATGTATGCGATCTTTGCTTCATTCGTCTCACTGGTGTTCTTGATCGCCAGTGATTTGATGTTCATGATAATTTCTGTAACATCCTCTTTTACGCCAGGGATAGAGCTGAATTCATGCAGTACGCCTTCGATTTTGACCTGGCTTACAGCAGCACCCGGCAGAGAAGAAAGCATGATCCTTCTCAGGGAATTTCCAAGTGTTGTACCGTAACCTCTCTCAAGCGGTTCAACAACAAATCTCCCAAATCTCTTATCTTCTGACATTTCTGCTATTTCAATTTTTGGTTTGTTGAAATCGAACAATATAGCCCCTCCTTACTGGGTATGTTACTGCATCGGCTATGCATCAGGAGATTACTTGGAGTACAGCTCGACGATAAGCACTTCGTTCACCGGAACGTCGATCGCCTCTCTTGACGGAAGCTCCTTGATCGTACCCTTCAGGTTCTCCTGGTCGACCTCAAGCCATTCCGGGACAAGCCTGCCGCCTGTCACCTCAAGGATGTCCTTGTATCTCTGGGAGCCCTTGCACTTCTCCTTGATCTCAACCGTATCGCCGGCCTTTACAATGTAGGACGGGATATTTACCTGCCTGCCGTTCACGAGGACATGCTTGTGGTCAACGATCTGCCTCGCTTCTCTTCTCGTACGCGCAAAGCCCATGCGGAAGATCACATTGTCAAGACGTGTCTCAAGAAGAACCATCAGGTTCGTACCTGTCTGGCCTTGCATCCTGTCGGCTTTCTTGTAATAATTGCGGAACGGCTTCTCAAGTACGCCGTAAATAAATTTTGCTTTCTGCTTCTCGCGAAGCTGCAGGCCGTACTCACTCATCTTACGGTTTGCGCGCTTCAGTTCCCTTTTGGACTTTTTATCTATTCCTAAATAAACCGGATCGAGACCAAGTGATCTGCATCTTTTAAGAACAGGAACTCTGTTAACTGCCATTTCTATAGACCTCCCTGATTAGACTCTTCTGCGTT
>CAYRKA010000137.1:0-4621 GCA_964424785.1 uncultured Lachnospiraceae bacterium
AGGTATTTCAGCGGCAGAGCCGCTGCCGCCCTGGCGCAGGCGGATGGGGTCGATGATTCTCCCCTATCCGATTGTCACAGGCAGGTGCAGCGGTCAGCTCACCGAGGCGAATTTGGCCGTAGGGCAGAAATGAGGAGAGATTATGAGCGAATATTTTAACGTAGCAGACATCTTCGGCGAGGATGTGTTCACTGACAAAGTGATGCAGGAACGTCTCCCGAAGAAGACCTACAGGGCGCTGAAGAAGACGATCGAGGAGGGGACGGAGCTTGATCTGGCGACTGCGGATATTATCGCGGCGGCGATGAAGGACTGGGCGATCGAGAAGGGCGCTACCCATTATACGCACTGGTTCCAGCCGCTGACCGGCGTGACCGCTGAGAAGCACGATTCCTTTATCACGGCGCCGAATCCGGATGGCACGGTCCTGATGGAGTTCTCGGGCAAAGAGCTTATCAAAGGCGAGCCGGATGCATCCTCCTTCCCGTCGGGCGGCCTGAGGGCGACATTCGAGGCGAGAGGCTACACGGCGTGGGACTGCACGTCCCCGGCATTTGTCCGCCATGACGCGGCAGGGGCGATCCTCTGCATCCCGACCGCTTTCTGTTCCTACACGGGCGAGGCGCTCGACCAGAAGACGCCGCTGCTGCGCTCGATGGAGGCGATCAATACGCAGTCGCTGCGCCTGCTGAGGCTGTTCGGTAATACGACTTCCAGGAAGGTCACTCCTTCCGTCGGGCCTGAACAGGAGTATTTCCTGGTAGATGAGAAGAAGTTCCTCCAGAGGAAGGACCTGATCTTCACGGGGCGCACGCTGTTCGGCGCGATGCCGCCGAAGGGTCAGGAGCTGGACGACCATTATTTCGGCACGATCCGCCAGAGGATCGCGTCCTTTATGAAGGATGTGAATGAACAGCTCTGGAAGCTCGGTGTGACGGCAAAGACCCAGCACAATGAGGTGGCCCCGGCGCAGCATGAGCTGGCCCCGATCTATGCGGAGGCCAACGTCGCGGTCGACCACAACCAGATCGTGATGCAGACCCTCAAGAGGGTCGCGTGCCAGCACGGCATGAAGTGCCTGCTGCATGAGAAGCCGTTCGCGGGCGTCAATGGCTCTGGCAAGCATAACAACTGGTCCCTGACGACCGACGATGGCATCAATCTGCTCGACCCGGGCAAGACGCCGCACGAGAATGTCCAGTTCCTGCTGGTGCTGACCTGCATCCTGAAGGCTGTTGATATGCATGCCGACCTGCTGCGTGAGTCCGCGGCAGACCCGGGCAATGACCACAGGTTGGGAGCCAACGAGGCTCCGCCCGCAATCGTTTCCATATTCCTCGGCGAGCAGCTCCAGGATGTGCTGTCCCAGCTCATCAATACCGGCATGGCGACGCATTCGCTCAAGGGCGGAGTGCTCGAGACAGGCGTGAAGACGCTCCCGAACCTTGCGAAGGATGCGACGGACCGAAACCGCACGTCGCCGTTCGCGTTCACAGGCAACAAGTTTGAGTTCCGCATGGTAGGTTCCCGCGATTCCATCGCGTCCCCGAACATCGTGCTCAACACAATCGTGGCAGAGGCGTTCGCGGACGCGTGCGACGCGCTCGAGAAGGCGGATAACTTTGACGAGGCGGTCCACGACCTGATCAAGCAGTACGCGAGAGAGCACCAGCGGATTGTCTTCAACGGCAACGGCTACTCGGAGGAGTGGGTCGAGGAGGCGGCGAGGCGGGGGCTGCCGAACATCAAGTCGATGGTAGACGCGATCCCGGCGCTCGTGACAGACAAGGCGATCAACCTGTTCGGCCGGTTCGGCGTGTTCACGAAAGCGGAGCTGGAGTCACGTGTTGAGATCAAGTACGAGACATACGCGAAAGCGATCAATATCGAGGCGCGCTCGATGGTAGATATCGCGAGCAAGCAGATCATCCCGGCTGTGATCAAATATACGAAGAGCCTGGCGGACACCGTCAATGCCGTGACGGCTGCGGGCGCGGAGGCCTCCGTACAGACCGGGCTGCTGAACGAGACGAGCGCACTGCTCTCCGACACGAAGGCGGCGCTTGCGAAGCTCACTGATGTCATAGCGCAGGCGGCAGAGATGGAGGAGGGCGCCGGGCAGGCAAGGTTCTTCCATGACACTGTGATGCCTGCGATGGCTGAGCTGAGGGCTCCGGTTGACAAGCTGGAGATGATTGTCGACAAGGAGATGTGGCCGATGCCATCCTATGGCGACCTGTTGTTTGAGGTTTAGAGAGAACATTTATCGATGGACGACAGCTGCAGGAACGGCATGATCTCGGTCATGCCGTTCCTGCTTCATCAGGATTCTTATGCACGCAGACAGATAGTGCCGATAAATCTCCCCTTTTCGATTAATTTAGTGCAACTTCCACAATAATGATTGATTTTTTCCGCTATCTATATTAAAATAATACCAGTTAGGTAATAGCGCCTGAAAAGGTAGTGAAAATGGGGCGGTTTTTGTCAAAGAGTCAGAGAACGAGAAGGAGGGTGCACTGGTGATATCGAATCAGGTTTTACAGACGACATTAGATGGGGTAAAGGCAATCAGCAGAGTGGATCTTTGCGTGCTTGACACGGAAGGGATTATGCTCGCGACAACATTTCCGGAGGCAGAGAGTTTCCGCGATTCTGTCCTGAGCTTTGCCGGGTCGCCGGCGGACAGCCAGGTCGTATCCGGCTGCCAGTTCTTTAAGGTATTTGATGAACATCAGCTTGAATATATTCTGCTGGCGAATGGCAACAGCGACGATGTGCATATGGTAGGCCGTATCGCGGCGTTCCAGATCCAGAATCTTCTGGTCGCCTACAAGGAGCGTTTCGATAAGGACAATTTTATTAAGAATCTGCTGCTCGACAATCTGCTCCTCGTCGATATTTACAATCGTGCGAAGAAGCTTCATATTGATACGGAGGCGCGCCGCGTCGTCTTTCTCCTGGAGATCAGCCACGAGAAGGAGAATGCTTCCCTTGAGCTGGTGCGCTCGCTTTTCAGCGGCAGGTCAGGGGATTTTATCACAGCGGTCGACGAGAAGAGCATTATCGTGGTGAAGGAGATCGGGCCGCAGGAGGGCTATTCGGAGATGAATCAGATCGCGGAGATGATTCTCGATGCGCTCGACGAAGAAAAGCGCAAGGATTCCCTGATCGCCTACGGCACAATTGTTGGGGAGCTCAAGGAGGTGTCCCGTTCCTACAAGGAGGCACGCATGGCGCTCAACGTCGGCAAAATCTTTTTCGAGGAACGGCAGGTCATCGCGTACAGCTCGCTCGGAATCGGCCGCCTGATTTACCAGCTCCCGATTCCGCTGTGTAAGATGTTTATCCAGGAGATTTTTGAGGGGAAATCGCCGGATGATTTCGATGAGGAGACGCTCGTCACGATCAACAAGTTTTTCGAGAACAGCCTGAATGTCTCGGAGACGTCGCGGCAGCTCTATATCCACCGCAACACGCTGGTCTACCGCCTCGACAAGCTCCAGAAGTCGACGGGGCTTGACCTGCGCGTGTTTGAGGACGCGATCACCTTTAAGATTGCGCTGATGGTGGTCAAGTATATGAAGTATATGGAGGATCAGGAATATTGAACCGGTTGACAGTATGTGTGATAGAAACAAAGGCGGCAGATTTCTCTGCCGCCTTTTTCACTTCATGCGCAATAGCTGTAGATACCATGATTGCCTCCATCGAGAAGCGCCCCTACCGGCAGGAGAACATGATTTCAGTAAATCTGGTAGAGCGCCAGACTACATAGCTGGGAAAGACCACGTGGATGCGCGCTACTGTGCCTTTTATCGGAATCTGCTGCGCATCTTCCGGTAAGCTATATTGGTTCAGACTCGCTCAATCACGCAGCTATGATCCTTCTTCTTCGGGTCATAGCTGATCCCGACTGTCACGACCTCGCCGCCGTAGTCTTTCAGCACTGCCGGGTAATTTCGATCTCTAATCTGTCGGATCGCCCCCTCGGCGGACTGATTCCACTTCAGCTCGATGACCAGCGCCGGGAGCATCGATTTCGGCTTCGGCAGGTATGCCACGTCCGCAATCCCTTTGCCTGACGGGAGCTCCTCCACCTTCAGGTACTGGTCGATCGCCGCAATATACGCAAACTTGACCACATACCGCAGCGCCTGCTCGTCATTATAGAATGTCGGGGCGTACTGGGTACCGCGTACCTCTTCGATTGCTTTGGCCACTGCCTCCGCATCGCCCGCGATGGTATCCTCCAGAAGCTTCCGGGAGCGGGTGAGCAGATCCATCCATCTCCGGTTCACATTCCTGCCTTTCAGAATTTTCCGGAACTCTGCCCGCACTTCTTCATTCGGGATATGGGCCATTCCGTCTTCCCTGTGCCAGGTAAGGTATCCCAGATGGATCAGCAGCGTCAGCACATCATCGCTGCTTCCGAAAGTTTCAAAATCATTCTCAAAGCTGTCTGTGTCAACCTCGACTTCTTCCCCGGCGATCAGCCGGGCGATGGTTTCCTGCAGCCCTTCAAAATCCATGTTGATATACGCCATCAGCGATTCCGCCGCCGAAGTCTTCTGCCAGTAAGAATGGCACTCCCCATCTTCCATGGCGCACATCACGGAAT
>CAYRKA010000138.1:0-2113 GCA_964424785.1 uncultured Lachnospiraceae bacterium
ATCCTGACGGTCATTCTCGCCATCATCCTGTTCGGGGAAACAAATCATCTGGCGGTGAAGTTGGCGGGGACGCTGGCCATGGCTATATTTGCGTAAATATGGGTTTCAATGCAAACGATTTGAGCGGCGGTAACATCAGGAGGCGCATTACATGAAAATAGAACTGGATGGAGCAAAAAACATACGGGATTTTTCGGAATATGGTTTTCCAAACTTTGCAGAGATTTTTGCCAAATTCATAAAAGCCCCCCTTTCTGTTCTTGAAATCTAAAGAAAACCTGAGGACGCTTATAATATATCCCATTGGAAGCCAAAAGTAAACTTGTAATGCCACGAATTCCTTTGCCATCCATTCCGGCTCGTACGGGCCGGCGTCCGGAATCAGAAACTGCCTGCCGCCGTCAGGTCAAGGACGCCTGTCTTCCGGAAGCCGTCCTCCATGTCAAAGGTGACGAGGAAGGTCTCCCCAGCGAGATAGAGCGTGTCGCCGATGAACAGCCCGCGCATGGTATTGTAGCTGGCCTGCCCCGTGAGCTGGTCCGTGTAGAAGTCGTATACGAGCTCCTGCGTGAAGCCGTCCTCCTGGTCGTACGAGAAGAGGAGGTAGCGGTTGTCACAGTAGAAGCCGATTATATTCTTTCCCGGTTCAACGAGGATCGCCTTGTAATCCTCAATCGCCGGGCACCAGGTGATCCCGGGGATCACGTAGCGGCTGCCCTCAGAGACATCCGACGGGTCGGAGAGGTCGAACATGGAGAGCTTCAGGCCGCTTGTAATGCCGGTCGACTCGTCCGCCTCATAGCCGATGCCGAGCAGCAGGCCATCCCCGTAGAAATGCAGGTAGGAGGAGAAGCCGCTGATTTTGAGCTCGCCGAGAACCTGGGGGTTCTCCGGGTCGGAAAGGTCGACAGAGAACAGGGGATCCGTCTGGCGGAATGTCACGAAGTAGCCGGTATCTCCGAGGAAACGCGCGGAGCGTACCGTCTCGCCCTTCGCAAGGTCGCTGATTATGCCGGTCTGTTGCAGGGATCCGTCGAGGATATACAGGGCATTGCGCTCCTCCCAGTCATCGGAGACAGAGAGGTCGATCCCGGTCAGGCTGCTGACGGAATCGCGCAGAGGCTTCGTGGCATCGCCGTAATAAGTGGTGACGACGCGGAGCATACCATCGTACTCATTCATCGAGAAAGAGTCATTAAGGTAGCCCCTGACGGTACCCGCCGCCGTGCCGGTGATCTGTCCATCCGCAAAATGGAACTTCGTGATCTCTGTCCTAGCATCAGAAGAATAATTTGTATCCGCGACATAAATATTTTCAGTGCTCACATAGAACAGGGAAGCGCCTGACACCAGGATCTTGCTGTCGCATATCTGGCCGGGGGCAGAGGTATCTGCCGATGAAATCACGAGATACGAGCTGCCCGAAAGCTGCTCCGGGAGATAGAAGTCGGAGGCGGCAGCCGGTTCGCCGCCGACGCGCGGCACAATCACACTGTCCTCATAGGTATCCTGGACATCCGGGTAATACGTAGTGAACAGATACAGGTAGCTGCCGACCTTGCGGGAATCCGTGTAGCTGCCATCCTGCGACAGGGTACCGGCCAGCTCCGGGCTGGAGCGGTCTGCGATGTCGTACGTGTACACTGTGGTCTGCTCCGTGGTGTCGTTGCGGTAGACATCGCCCTCACTTTGCAGGCTGGTAATATATTCCCTGACGATCACATTGAGGATGTCACCGTCGAGATACATTTCCTGGATGTAATGTTCACAGGATGTCCCGGTGTCTTCCCCGATCTGTGTGGTACTCACGACATGGGAATCTGCGCCGTCCGCCTCAAGGATTACGACAGAACAGTCGCTGCGGAGGATATAAATGTAGCTGCCATCCGTTTTGACGATATCCGCTTCGTCGACGCCTTCTTCCTGGACATTCGTGTCCGAGAAACCGTCGGCGCCGTCTTCAGCAGCGGCAGCTGTGTCTGCATAGGAGAGATCTGCATTGGCAGCCATGTCTGACGTCTGGGCAGACCTTGACTCAGACAAGGCGGAACCTGATATGCCTGCGCCGGTATCAGCATCCTCCGCTATTTCCTCAGCATAATAGGTTCCGTCC
>CAYRKA010000138.1:2213-4584 GCA_964424785.1 uncultured Lachnospiraceae bacterium
TGGGCCGCGGCTTCAGCCGCGGAGTCTTCCTGTTTGCTGCGGATCGTAGCTTCGTTTGCGTGCCATGCCGCCGCCAGGGCCAGCGCAAAGACAGCGGCAAGGCTGCCATAACGCGCGGCCATGCGGTAGATTTTGCCGCGCTGCTTTTTCGGCGGGTTCTTTTGGATATGAGTCGGCTCTTCCACAGCCTGATGTGCTTCCTGTCCGGGGGCTGCGCTGTTTGTTTTCTGAGAAGCCAGCAGCTTCTCAATCGCGTCCGGCTGAAGGGCAGCCGGGGGCGTCACCTGCTCGGAATCCTGCCGGATTTTATCCAGAATCTCTTTCTCTGTCATGAGATAACTCCTTTCTATGTGCGTAATCATCACAGATGTCCTGCGCATCGGATGCCGTCATCCGCCGCGGAAAGCATCTGTCCCATCCTCTTGAGGGCGCGGCTCTGCCTCGAACGCACTGTGTTCGGATTGAGCCTGAGCAGCGCCCCTGTTTCCTGGCTCGTGTAGCCCGCGAACAGCGTCATCGAGAGAATCATCCTGTCAAGCGCGGGCAGCGATGAGAATGCCTGCCGCACATCCATGTGCTCGCCGGGCTCCGGCGCACTGCTTGCCAGCTCCTCGGAAAGCTCCATCTCCGGATTCATGTATTGCCGTATACGGCGGCTGCATTTGGCCGTGAGGATCCGGAAGATCCACGGCCTGAAGGCATCGGCGTCACGCAGCGTGCCGATCTGCGCAAAGGCATCGGTCACGGTCTCGCTGACTGCATCCTCGGCGTCCTGTGCATGGTGCAGCGTATAAAGCGCAAAGCGGTACAGATCCTTGTAAATCAGTTCATATAGCCGGGCAAAGGCGTGCGCGTCGCCTGACCGGGCTAGTTCTGTCAGATCCCTGGTCTGGGTCATCTTCTTCCTCCTCGTCATACCCGTTCACGCAATCAACCGGCAGTCTATCCTGGCGCGGGCGGGCAGATATCTCGATCATGCTGGCAAATTAATACGTCATTTAGTATAGAGATACCGGAAGGTTATCCCTTCGGTCCTGTCTATATAGTGTCGGAAAGAAGCCGGATTGTTGCATATAAATTTTTGAAAAAACAGTTTTGTTTAAAAATCTATCTTCCACCTTGCGCTCCCTGTCCAAAAACGCTATAATTATTCTATATTATATTACCAAACATATTATACGAGGAGAACTAATTTATGGATTTTACTACTGTGAAAGAGCTGTACCGCGACAGTGATGCTTATATCGGCAGGGAGATCACCGTGGGCGGCTGGGTGCGCAGCATCCGTGACTCGAAGACCTTTGGCTTTATCGTACTGCATGACGGTACTTTTTTTGAGACGCTCCAGATTGTATATTCAGACGCGCTTGCGAATTTCGCTGAGATCTGCAGGCTGAATGTCGGCGCGGCCATCATTGTGAAGGGGACGCTCGTCGCGACGCCGGACGCGAAGCAGCCGTTCGAGATCCAGGCATCCTCTGTGGAGCTCGAGGGCGCTTCGACGCCGGACTATCCGATGCAGAAGAAGCGCCATTCCCTGGAGTACCTGCGCACCGTTCCGCATCTGCGCCCGCGCACGAACACCTTTCAGGCGGTGTTCCGCGTCCGCTCGCTGATTGCGTACGCGATCCACACATTTTTCCAGGAGAGGGGCTTCGTCTATGTGCATACGCCGCTGATCACGGGCAGCGACTGTGAGGGCGCGGGCGAGATGTTCCAGGTGACGACGCTTGACATCAACAATCCTCCGCGTGACGACAAGGGCGCGGTTGATTACTCGCAGGATTTCTTCGGCAAGATGACGAACCTGACCGTCAGCGGCCAGCTCGATGTAGAGTCGTTCGTGCAGGCGTTCCGCAATGTCTATACCTTTGGTCCGACATTCCGCGCGGAGAATTCCAACACGGCGCGCCATGCCGCTGAGTTCTGGATGATCGAGCCGGAGATCGCGTTTGCCGACCTGCAGGATGACATGCGCCTGGCCGAGGATATGATCAAATATATCATCCGCTACGTGCTTGAGCACGCGCCGGAGGAGATGCATTTCTTCAATTCATTTGTGGACAAAGGGCTGCTCGACCGCCTGAACCATGTGCTGAATTCGGAGTTCGGCCATGTGACGTACACGGAGGCCGTCGGGATCCTTGAGAAGAATAATGACAGGTTCGAGTACAAGGTGTCCTGGGGCTGCGACCTTCAGACGGAGCATGAGCGCTATCTGACGGAGCAGATTTACAAGAGGCCGCTGTTCGTGACCGATTACCCGAAGGAGATCAAGGCGTTCTATATGAAGCTGAATCCGGACGGGAAGACTGTCGCGGCGATGGACTGCCTCGTGCCCGGCATCGGCGAGATCATCGGCGGCAGCCAG
>CAYRKA010000139.1:0-4496 GCA_964424785.1 uncultured Lachnospiraceae bacterium
ATATTATTATAGAGGAAAAACAATTAACATCCCACCGGGATCTGCTGCCATCCGGACCAGTCACTTCCACCAGACTTTTTGCCATTATTCCAACCCGGTCCACATGATCAACGCATCTTCCCGCGGCTGCTCGTAAAAATTTTTGCGGACACCGACCGATGCAAATCCGAGACGTTCATACAGCCTCACTGCCTGTCCGTTCGATACGCGCACCTCAAGCGTATAGCGCTGCACGCCACGCCCTCTCCCGCGTTCCATCAACTCTGCCAGCATAGCCGAAGCCACGCCCCTGCAGCGGTAATCGGGATGAACCGCCACATTTGTGATATCCGCCTCATCGAACGACTGAAGGAAACCACAGTACCCAATGACCCGTCCTTCGTCCGTGCGGGCGCACAGATACAGTGTGTCAGGCAGCAACAGCGAAGACAGGAAGCCCGACTCGCTCCAGGGCATTGAAAAAATCAGGCGCTCGACGGATGCAACGGACGGGATATCGTCCTGCGTCATCTCTGAAATCCGCATCTTCATCCCTGTACGCGCTCCTGCCCCTTTGCGAGTCTCTGCGCGCGCTCGCGTTCCGCCTGGGACATGCGCAGATAATCCGGGCTGTGCTCTGCGGCGGTCTGGATCCTGCCTTCTCTCACATACTGCATCGCAAGCACCGCGACCGCAGACGCCCTCTGGCGGTTCACATGGGCAGGCGCATACTCATGAGGCACTGTGAGCAATGTATCAAGCTGCTCCCGGTACACCGGCACACCATCCCCGAGAAAGACGATCGGTTCGCCCCGCTCATTCAGCCGCCCGGCAATCTCCTCCACTGCAAGCGGTATCTGTTCCATGAGCACAGACAAACGCCCCGTTTCAAATCGATAGATTCCCGTATATACCTGATTCCGCCTCGCGTCCATGACCGGGCAGATCAGCCGTCCGCATCCGTAAAGATTGTATGCGAGCGCATCAACCGTCGGTACCGACACAATCGGCTTATTAAGTGCAAGACCAAGCCCCTTCGCCGTGGCGGATCCGATCCGCAGCCCCGTAAACGACCCCGGCCCGCCTGCGACTGCGATTGCATCGACCGTATTCAGATCAAGCTCAATCATCTGCGCCGCCTCTTTCAGCATCGGCAGCAGCGTCTGCGAATGTGTTTTCTTGTAATTAACTGTATACTCTGCAAGCAGCGTGTCATCCTCCGCCACCGCGACGGAGGCTACAAGCCCCGAGCTGTCAAGCGCCAGTATCTTCATCCTGTCAACCTCTCTGCTCCTGTATTTGCCGGAATGCGCTCCTGTGCTATGCATCCGGCTGCGTCACTGTAATCCTGCGGTACTCAAAGCCGCGCTCCGGATCCTTGTCGATCGTAATAAAAACAGTTTGCGGCGGCAGCAGCTCCATGATCAGGTTCGCCCATTCCACCAGGCAGACGCCTTCGCCGTAGAAATAATCCTCGTATCCGATCTCCGCCATCTCCTCAGGATCTCCGATCCTGTACACATCAAAATGATAAAATGGCAAGCGTCCGCCCTCATAGACCTGCACAATCGTAAACGTCGGGCTGCTGACCGGCTCTGCGATGCCAAGCCCGGCCGCCATCCCCTTCGTAAAAACTGTCTTGCCGACGCCAAGATCTCCCACCAGGGCAAACACCTGCCCCGCCTGTGCCTGTGCCGCAAGCCTCTTCCCCAGAGCAAATGTTTCCTGCTCTGAATATGTCTCGATCACCATTATAGTCCCTCTCACTTTTTCAGCTTCACGCGCTTCGCTTTCACCATTTTGCAGATCAGTGCGCGCACCTGCGCCTCCTCTGCACCCATCTGGCCCTTAATCCAGATAAAGGCATTGCGCTCTGTCGTATAGAGCAGCAGGCTTTGGCCTGTCTCACGCACTTTACGCACCGCATCCCAGCCTGTCTCACTTGACGACTCTCCCTGTGTAATCTGTATACTCTGCTCATCAAGAATATAGTGAAGCGGTTTCTGAAATACGGTATTGAGCTTCGCCTGCTTCGCGGCGCGAAGATACAACGTCCACGGCAGATAGACGAGAAACAGCACCCCAAAGAGCAGAAATACCCATGTATTCTGCCCTTCCCCGCCACGCTGCACAAAAAAATACACGATCAGGGCAAGCCCGGCAACGATGCTGAATATCCCGCTCACCGTATGATACGTGTGGTACATCAGGAAATTGTACATCGCCTTCGTTGTCATCTTGATATCAAATTCACTTCTCATCCGCACCCTCCCGGCAATCCAGGAACGAGAACGGCTCCTCGTCCTTCAGGAAATGCATCAGCATATACGCACACATGATCGAAATCCGCTCCTCGCGCAGGATCCGGCGCACCTCATCCCGGTCTGCTATCACCACTTCGAGATCTTCGGTATCCTCGATCAGGTCATTCCTGACCTCGCCGTCGGCATACCCAAAGACCGTACCACAGCACTCGTCCGTCAGCCCGGCCGACATATAGAACGGCCTGCTGTAGCAGCCTGTATCGACAGGGTGGAGCGTGAGCCCCGTCTCCTCGCGCAGCTCCCTGACAGCCGCCTCATGGTAATCCTCACCCGGCTCCACCAGCCCTGCCGGGAACTCATACATATAATTGTTGATCGGATAGCGGTACTGGCGAATCAGCACGACACGGTCACGCCGCTCCCCGTACAGGCTGTAAATGATCACGCCGTCCGGATGCTGCTCATGCGTATTGAGCTCGAGCGCCTCGACACTCCTTTTGCGTGAAGCAAGGTAATATTTGAACGGATGGCCCTTGCGGTCTTCCACATCAAGATTGTAGAGATTGACAAACGGATTGTCCGTGACCTTCTGGACATTTTTGATTTTCGCCATACATTTCTCCTTTGTTCTATGGTTTGGGCGGCAGCATTATACCTCACGCCCTCGTGCGCATAAAAACACTGCAGAATCATCTATCCTGCAGTGCTGTAGCGTGATCTAAGCTCCTGTGGCATCACACAGCCGACCGGCTGCTCCCGTCCGCTGCCGTGTGTCCCTGTCCGGCATTATGCAAAACGCTGCTGATTCGTTTATATAATACCATAGTCGGGACAGAAATCAATACACCTTTTAACAGATTCATCGGCGCTACCGCGAGCAGCGCAAGCATCCAGACGCTGTTGATCGCCGGATTGATCGCCGTCCCCATGCCGACAATCGCCTCAAGTGGCATCCCATACAGGCGTGAATACGCCGGAATCAGGTAAATTGCATTGAACATACTGCCAAATACTGTCATAATAAGCGTCCCCATTGCCAGCGAAGCCACGGCCATCCTGCGCGATTTCTTCACATGGTAGAGGATCGAGGCCGGTACAATGAACGAACATCCGATCACAAAATTCGCCAGGTCACCGACGAACGCGGTCGAAGTCCCCTTCACGACCAGCTTCAGCATGATCTTCACAAGCTCGATGACCACGCCGCCGACCGGTCCGAGGTAGAACGCCCCGACCATGACTGGGATCTCGCTGAGATCAAGCTTGTAGAATCCCGGCGCAAGGAACGGCACCGGAAAATCAAAAAGGTACAGGACCATCGCGAGCGCGCCGAACATTGCGCAGACCGTAATGTATTTTGTACGCTTCACCTGTGTGATCCTGTCTCTTAACAGCTTACGTTCCACCAGCTCCGACACGCCGATAATCGCCAGTATGACGGCGGCGCACACCGCAGCAAACTGCAGGTTATCCTTTACTGCCTCAAAAAATCCTGTTCCCATAGTCCATTCTCCTTTTCTGATGATGTTGTGCAGGCAAACTCCTGCCACGAAATCTAAGAAAGGTTCTAAAAAAGGTAAAAAAACCGCCGCGAAGTCTTCGTACGAAGCTCTTCGCGGCAGCCACAAAATACCAGCGTAAATCCCGGCATTCTTCTCTCATCCAGACTATACTGTCGGTTCCGGAATTCATCGATACAGACTCGATGTCACCGGATCAGCCGCCGAAGCGGGTCGCGGACTATACCGCCGGTAGGGAATTGCACCCTGCCCCGAAGAACCAGTTCTTAAATTATGGTCATTATAAGCCAATATCAGTCATTATGCAAGTATATTTTTGCTGTCGCAATCCAGTTCGGAAATCGTGGCCAGTCATCTCCGCAGACAGGCCAGCCCGCAATGACCATTACGTATTACATACCCGTAATCTATCCGGCCTCAAGCCTATCCAAATATCCACTTTCAAACAATTCGACTGCTCTCTTTTTACTGATTTTCTCTTCTTGTCTGGCAAGCTCAGTGGCATCAGTTATTCCCAACTTATTACTTAACATTACAGGTATCTCCTTTCAAAGGTGAACCAAAATTATCAAGCCCATTCCTACACCTTATAGTCAGCATTCATAACTTCCTCCTGCTCCTCGATGCCTACATAGCGTCCCGTAGTCAAGATATACTCCTGCCTTGCCGTGTGCAATTGCATTCTCCATCTTCTCGCAGTGATCTGCCTGCAGACGGCTTACATCTCCGCGAT
>CAYRKA010000140.1:0-4466 GCA_964424785.1 uncultured Lachnospiraceae bacterium
CGCGGCGATGGACTGCCTCGTGCCCGGCATCGGCGAGATCATCGGCGGCAGCCAGAGAGAGGATGATTATGAGAAGCTGGCGGCGCGCATCGCGGAGCTTGGTATGCGGGCCGAGGATTATAAATATTACATGGATCTGCGTAAATACGGTTCGACGCGCCACGCCGGTTTCGGGCTCGGCTTCGAGCGCTGCGTGATGTACCTGACCGGCATGGCGAATATCCGCGACGTGCTGCCGTATCCGCGCACGGTGGGGAACTGCGAGTAGGCTGCAGAATATTAGTGAGAGATTCCATATGAGCAATCAGAATAACAAGATACTGGTACTGGATGATGAACGGGAGATCGCCGAGATCATCGCCCTGTATTTAAAGAATGACGGCTACGAGGTCGAGCTCGCCTTCACGGGGCAGGAGGCTCTGGACAAGACGGAGGCAGGTCCGCCCGACCTGGCGCTGCTTGACGTGATGCTGCCGGACATCGACGGCTTCCGCGTCCTGCAGAAGCTGCGGGAGAAATATACGTTCCCGGTGATCATGCTGACAGCCAAGACCGAGTATACCGACAAGATCACGGGGCTGACGCTCGGCGCGGACGACTATATTGCGAAGCCGTTCAATCCGCTGGAGCTGGTCGCGAGGGTCAAGGCGCAGCTTCGCCGGTACACCAAATACAATGACGCGAATCCGAAGCAGCCGGACAATATCATTGATTTTGCCGGGCTCCTGATGAACCGCGAGACGCACGAATGCACCTACAATGAGCGCGGGCTCGTGCTGACGCCGATCGAGTTCGATATCCTGTGGCTGTTGTGTGAGAACCGCGGCAAGGTGATCAGCTCAGAACAGCTTTTCGAGCAGATCTGGAAGGAAAAATATTTCAAAAACAGCAACAATACGGTGATGGTGCACATCCGCCACCTGCGCGAGAAGATGGGGGACGGGCACCGCAGGAGCGACTTCATCAAGACGGTCTGGGGGGTAGGCTACAAGGTTGAAAAATAATTACAGGAAGCTGAAACGGACGATCCTGCTCCGGACGCTCGTGCTGGCTGTGCTGGCTGTGGCGGTCGGCTATGGCATCCTGGTGTTCCTGGTGGACGGGATTTTCCAGGACAGCTTTGCCAGCCTGGTAGTCGGGATCTTTACAAGACTTGGGATGGACAGCCAGGATGCGGTGGGCTGGTACCGGCGGATTTTTACCTACAACAAATCCCTGTTTGTGGTCGGCGGCTTCTGTGTGTTGTTCCTGGTCTTTTTCTATATTTCCGTTGGCCGGATGACAGACTATCTGAATGACATCAGTGACTCGCTCGAAAAAATCCTGAGCGGCTCGGACGAGCCGATTGTGCTGGTGCCGGAGCTGGAGCCGATGGCTGCGAAAATGTCGTCGCTGAAGCAGCGCCTCGCGCGCCGGGAGCAGCAGGCGGCGGAGAGCGAGCAGAAGAAAAATGAGCTTGTCGTCTATCTCGCCCACGACCTGAAGACGCCCCTGACGTCGGTGATTGCCTACCTGACGATGCTCGACGAGCATCCCGACATGGCGCGTGAGGAACGTGCGAAGTACACGCATATCACGCTGGAGAAGGCGATCCGCCTCGAGGAGCTGATCAATGAGTTCTTTGAGATCACGCGGTTCAACCTGCAGGATATCGTGCTTGAGAAGGAGGAGTTCAACCTCTCGATCCTGCTTGAGCAGCTTGCCGATGAGAGCTACGGGATGCTGAGCGAGAAGAATATGACCTGTGCGGTCGACGTTGAGGAGGATCTGATGATGCGCGGCGACCCGGATAAGCTGGCGCGCGTCTTTGACAATCTGCTGCGCAACGCGGCGGCGTATGGCAATGAGGATTCGGAGATCCTGATCCAGGCGCGCGGCGGGCAGGATCTGATCACGATTATTTTTACAAATTCGGGCATCCAGATCCCGCAGAAGAAGCTGGAGCTGATCTTTGAAAAGTTTTACAGGATGGACGATGCCCGTTCGAGCCGGACAGGTGGGGCGGGCCTCGGGCTGGCGATCGCGAAGCGGATCGTGGAGCTGCACGGCGGTATGATATCGGCGACGAGCGACAGCCGGAACACGAGGTTTATAGTGAGCATACCGCCGAACCTTTGAAAATGGCAGGCGATGCCGATGGCACGGGACCGGCGCCGCAGGTAACGAGGCGGATGGATACGGTTTTTGCTGCGGGAGATGGGCCGCAGGATGAGGAGGGGTGTTCTTTGGACAGAAAAGGACGGAAAAAGACGACATTTGGCGATATCATGAGTATGCTTCTGATGCTGGTTGCCCTTTGCGTGTTCCTGTTTTCGGCGTATACGCTGTACGGCTTTTACAAGGAATACAAGGCAGGCTCGGACGAGTATGACAATCTTGAGAGCAACTATGCGTCAACCTCTGCGGAGGATGACGGGACGCCTCTGGCAAATCTTGATGGGCTCGAGGATGATATTATGGTGCAGAAGATCGGCGGGAATGGGCTGGACGTTGAGATGGAAACGGTCATGGAGAACGGGCGGAGGGTCACGCTGCCGACGATGAAGAACCCGATCGATTTCGCGCAGCTTCAGGAGGTCAATGAGGACATCGTCGGCTGGCTGCGCGTCCGTGCGCTCGATATTTCGTACCCGGTGGTGCAGGGGGAGGACAATGATTATTATCTGCACCGCACGTTTGAGAAGACGGACAATTTCGCGGGCTGCCTGTTTATGAACTGTGACAATGCGCCGGACTACACGGACCAGAATACGATCATTTACGGCCACAATATGAAGAACGGCTCGATGTTCGGCAAGCTGAAGCAGTTCCGCGATGAGGAGACGTTCAACAAGAGTAAGTATTTCTGGATTTTCACGAAAGATCTGATCTATCAGTACCGGATCTTTTCCGCATATGTTGTGAACAAGACCGGGATGAATTACCAGACGTTCTTTTCCGAGGACGAGTTCGAGGAGCTGCTGAAGACAGCGTATGAGAGCTCGGAGGTTGACAACAGCAATGTGATCGTTGATAAGGATGACAGGATCGTGACGCTGTCGACGTGTACGGGAGACGATGCGACGCGGTTTGTAGTGCTCGGGAAGCTGGCGCAGGTGTACGTGGCGAAGTGATTTTGCTGGTTCCGCGCAGTATGCACGGGAATCCCGGGGTATGTGTTTATGGATCCATGGGAAGGATGGTGTCAGGGTATGAGTGATGGTATTGAGAAGCTGCAGAAAATTGTGGATGGCACGGACAACATTGTCTTCTTCGGAGGGGCGGGCGTCTCGACCGAGAGCGGGATCCCGGATTTCCGGAGCGTGGACGGGCTGTACCACCAGAAATATGATTATCCGCCGGAGACGATCCTGAGCCATACGTTTTTTGTGCGGAATACGAAGGAGTTTTACCGCTTTTATAAGGATAAGATGCTCTGTCTCGACAAGCTGCCGAACGCGGCGCATAAAAAGCTTGCCGAGATGGAGGAGAAGGGGAAGCTGAAGGCGGTCGTCACGCAGAATATCGACGGCCTGCACCAGATGGCCGGGAGCCGGCGTGTGCTTGAGCTGCACGGCAGCGTACACCGCAATTACTGCCAGAAATGCGGCAAAAGCTACGACGCCGCATATATGCTGCACAGCAAGGGCGATGTGCCGCTGTGCGGGTGCGGCGGCGTGATCAAGCCGGATGTCGTGCTGTACGAGGAAGGGCTTGACCAGCAGACGATCCAGGATTCGGTTTTTTACATCTCGCACGCCGATGTCCTGATCATCGGAGGCACCTCTCTGGCCGTCTATCCGGCGGCGGGCCTGATCGATTATTTCCGCGGCAGCTCGCTCGTCGTGATCAACAAGTCCCCGACGCCGCGTGACCGGCAGGCGGATCTGCTGATTTCGGAGAGCATCGGGGCGGTGCTTGGCGCGATCCGCGTGTGAGGAACTTGCGCATCGGACGCAGGATCATCCGGTGCCGTCCCGACGTGATCCGGGTGTAAAAAACTGTGACTGCGGTATGTGTGTGAGGATGGGATTCAGGGAGAACATTCCGATGGACTATGAAGTAGGCGATATCGTAAAATTAAAAAAGAAGCATCCCTGTGGCAGCCAGGAGTGGGAGATCCTGAGGGTCGGCGCGGACTTCCGCTTGAAGTGCATGGGCTGCGGCCGCCAGATCATGGTTGCGCGCAGGCTGGTCGAGAAAAATACGCGGGGATTGCGAAAAAAAGCTTGAATTTCCGCGGTTTGTATGATATCATGGGAAACCGTGATATATGAATTCCTTGCTCCTTCTCCGGGAAGGGGCCAGAGACCACAAGGAGGTGCGAAGAGCATGAACAGGTATGAATTAGCAGTGGTTGTCAACGCAAAATTAGAAGACGAAGACAGAGCCGCTACGATTGAAAAGGTGAAAGAGTACATTACCCGTTTTGGCGGTACTGTGACAGAGGTAGACGAGTGGGGCAAGAGACGCCTCGCTTATGAAAT
>CAYRKA010000141.1:0-4406 GCA_964424785.1 uncultured Lachnospiraceae bacterium
ACCATCTCCGTCAGCGCATCGTCTCCGGCAAAATACTCCGTAAGTCCCTTCCTTGAATGCACCGCAAGCATCTTTTCCACCGTCGGGTTGCGCAGATCCCCTTCTATGAGCAGTACCTTTTTCCCCTGTCTGGCGAACGCCAGCGCCAGATTGACCGTCAGAAGGCTTTTCCCCTCCTGCGGGATCGTGCTGGTGACCAGAAGCACCTTCATCTGTTGCTTTTTCATCTGATTTTCGACCCTGGTCTGCAGCGATAAGACGGATTCTTTAAAACCGTAATCGACCCGCTTGTTTGTGATCAGAACCACCGGTTCTGTTTTTCCGGAGCGCTTTTTACACTTCACCTTCGGGATCAGGCTCAGACAAGGCTTGCTTGTGATCTTCTTCATGGCGTTTTCATTGCGCACCGTCTTCAATGTCAGCGCGTAAACCGTCGCAAAGATAAGGCAGACCACAATGCCCGCAAATACCGCGTACAGCAGTGTCTTTACTCCGGAAAGCGGATTTACAGGGGCATCCCCGCATTCCGACAGATCCACGGTCTGCAGCTCCACAGCACTTGTTGTGGCGGAAGCCCACGTCGGATATACTGTCTGCAGCGCGGCCAGCACCGCATTTGCCTCTCGGGCGCTGTCCGCCTTCACTGTAATATCAAACAGCGTCGTCCCCTCCGTATAAGCGGAGGAAAGGCTGTAGGAATCATCCGGAAGCTCCTCTTCGGATTCCGCTTTTATATCATCCTGAAATTCCTTGATGTCGGCAAGCGTAGAAACCGCCATGCTCAGTCTGGCAGAGATCGCACCGTCGATGGTGGCATCTCCGCTCTTATTCACCGCATAGGTGATCTTCGACTGGTAAACGGGCGTATACAGGTTGTAGTAAAGTGCTCCGGTTATGACAGCCGTCACGGCTGCCAGCAAGAGCAGCGCAAACCAGTATTTTCTGAAACACCGCAGATAATCCTGGCACAGCTCCCACAGATCTATCTCGCCGTTGTTCTTATCTCCTTGTATCGTTGTCCGCGACTGCAAATTCTGCGTTTCTGCCTGCATCTTTGTTCTGCCCTCCTCATGCGTTTCCGTATCCATATTTCCCATATTGATGCTTTCTGCTGCGGGCAGTGCTCTTTCCCCTTGCCATATTCAGGACGCCGCACACTGACGTTACATTCTCTTCTTCCAATACATCCACCACGTCATTCAAGGCCGCCGCATGCACCACATCCTGCCTGATAACAAGCAGCGCACTGTCTGCATATTCCGCCATGATCTCCGCGTCACGCGTAAGTCCGATGGGCGGGGTATCGATCAGGATGTAATCCAACGCCGCAGTTTCCCGCAGGACCTTCAGCATTTTTTGAAAATACCTGTTCTCCAGAAACTTATCCGCATCCGCAACGGCAGATTTTTGCCAGATATGCATCAGGTTATTTTGATCCCGATCCTTATCCAGCGCTTCCTCAAATCTACATTTGCCGGACAGAAAGTCCGTAAGCTGCGTTCCTTCTCCCAATTCCTTATCGAAAACCTTCACCAAGGCGGGGCGGCGCAGATCCCCATCGATCAGCAGCACTCTTTTACCGCGGGCGCTCAGTCCCAGGGCAAGATTGGCCGCCACTGTCGACTTACCGTCATTTTCACAAATACTGCTCACCATCAGCACCTTATTTTCCTGCGCGTCCAGATGTGTCTGCACCTTTGTCACCAGCTTATCTACTTCCTCCGCATAGGCGATATTGATATCCGGCTGGCTGACCAGCAATGCCTTCTGACCTTTTTTCTTTTTTACGAAATGCAGTTCCCCAAGCACCTGCATATCCAACGCCCGCTTGGCCTGTTCACTGCAATGGATCTTATCCGTGAGCAGCGCAAATGCCACCGTCAGTCCGATCCCCGCCGCAAGCACAAGCAGAAAAACCACTGCCGCGTAAAGAACCGCTTTGTACGCGGCCCGCCCCGTTGTCATACCGGAAATCGAATTGATGCTCTTGAGCAGATAGCCCGATTCAAAATAGGAGGACAGCTTCGGATAATTTTCCTCCGCCGCCTTCAGCAGATAAACGGCGCTTTCCGCCGAAGCGCTGGAGGCTGTCAGCCAGATCAGGTTGGTCCCTTGGATCTGCTCCGCTGTCAGCGTTCCGTCCGTCAGCTCCTCCTGATCGGATTTTTCGATCTGTTCCTTCAGCGTATCGCTGTTTAAGACATTTACACTACGCGTCACCGCAGAGCTGATATTGTTTTCTCCGAGCTTTGCGTACGCATTGTCCCGGGGCACTACCGTCAGGCAGACGTCCGCTGTATAGGTGTCGGACAGAACAGCGCTCAAAAGGATATAGGCGCCCGTAGCCGCAATGCTTGCGCATAACAGGATCAACAGCAGGTTATTGAAGATCTGTCTTATGATGTAGGAAATATCGACGATCAGCGGCTCTTGTTCCCGTCTGTCGTATGCATTCATCTTTTTGCCTCCGTTTCACACACAAAAAACATCGTTTTCGGATTTCCGTTTATTCCACAACAACGATGATCCTTGCCTGACAGCTTAGTCCTGTTTCCTCCGACGTATATGAATACGCCGCCGCATAGGTACCGGGAGTCGCCGTGTCCACCGTAGCCGCGTCTATACTGATCCGGCTTATAGGGATCCGCTTTTGTCCGGAATTCCCTTCTTCGGCCTCATAGGCTTCGTATTCCGCGTCGGAAACCACCTTGGTCTCTCCCCGATCCCAAACACTGTCTATCCACTGCTGAAAATCCGGCGTTTCGCCGGTCTTTATATATACGACATTCTCCTTCAACGTGATCCTCGGCCGGGTATTTTGCTCCTCATAGCTGTCCTCGTATACCTCGATCTCAATAGGCAGATATGTGGTATCTCCCACACTGTTTGTCACACTCAGCGTGCCGGTATAGTACCCTTTCGAAAGCTCCTCGTCAAAGTTTACATTCTCCCCTTCTATCGTGACAAACGGCGTCAGATCACCGTCAATACAATCCTCCGCCGTCACATATTCCAGAATATCAACCGACTGGTTCGCCGGAAATCTGAGCTGCTCGGAAATGGAAAACCGGGTCTGTTCATAATTCTGATAATGCAGCGTACGCGTCAGAGTACTCTGATTGTTCGCCTCGTCAAACACCGTATAGGTGATCAGAAACTCATTTTTCCCGCCGTCTTCCTTTTTCCGGATATTGCTGATGATCACATGCGACGTCAGATCGCCGTCCCGGTCGTCCGTGGCCGTGATCCCCTCGCAAAGCTCCTGCTCTGTAGCCTCGATCCCTACCGTGATCTCTTCCGCGTCCGCACGGATCACCGGCGGAGTCCGGTCAAGCCCTTTCTGCACCGACCGAAAACACAATCCGCCCAGTATGAGTACGATCACACACAGGCATCCGTAAATGATGTTCCTTACCTTCATGCTTCCTCCTGATCATCCGCGTATATGCGGCATTTTACTCTCCGTTCCGGAGCGTTTATGCGACGGATCGTCACAAACGCACATATTCCTATTTCGCAGCTGCTTAGCGTCCACTCGCAAAATCGTGTTTCTGGTACGTTCCTTCTGCTCATAACGGTTTCAGGATCGGACGTCCCTTTAAAATACGGCTTGGATTCTCCGACAGCCAGATATGCAGCTGCTTATCCGAATACTTATCCCCGAGCGCGTGGTCAAGCCCGTCAAAGGAAGGCGGGCGGTGTCGAGCGTCGTGGGTATCCGTGCCGAGCAGCCCGACGCACCCAAGCTCCAGAAGCTGCATGGCCGCTTCCCGGCATTTTGTTCCAAAGGCTCCAAGAATGCTGCCGGCGTTGACCTGCATCACACAGCCGCCGGCGGCAAGCGCATAGCCCAGCTCGGGATCATTCTGCACGCAGGTATAGCGCTCCGGGTGCGCAAGCACCGGAACATACCCAAGCTGCTGCAGCAGATCCAGCCTGCGGCATACAGTCTCCGTATGTTCTTCAAAATCGACTTCGACCAGTACATAGGGGGTTTTGTTGATCGTCAGCAGGCTTCCCTTCCGAAGCATTCCTGCCGCCGCGTCGTCCAAGAATATCTCCATCGCCGGATACAGCTTCAATCCGATGCCGCGCTGCGCCAACGCGTTCTCCAGTACAGAAAACGCTTCCCTGTATTCTTCCAATGTGTATTCATAAAAATTTCCATGACTGGACGCAGCCATATGCCGGATATCAGACGCCACCGCGAGCGCCGCCATTTCAAGGGATTCCTCAAGTGTCTGCGCACCGTCATCCAACCCCGGCAGAATGTGCGCATGTAAATCTACCATCTATCCATACGGCCTTCAGCTTTCTTAATTATCAAACGAACATGATTGTATCATATAATGAAGTAATTGTCCATTCAAAAATGTAATTGTCTGTTTTTACGCCATTTCTTTTTT
>CAYRKA010000142.1:0-4383 GCA_964424785.1 uncultured Lachnospiraceae bacterium
CTGTTCTGCGCGCCGATTGCCTTGCGGATGCCGATCTCCTTCGTCCGCTCTGTCACGGACACCAGCATGATATTCATGATACCGATCCCGCCGACCAGAAGCGAAATCGCGGCGATCCCGCCAAGCAGCATGGAAAGAGTCCCCATCACCGTATCCATCATTTCCATGATATTCGACATATTGATGATGGTATAGCCCTTATCTGAGCCGAATTTCTTCTCCAGATATTCATCGATCGTATCCTGCGCCTCCGACAGCGAATTCTCCGTCTCCGCCGCCAGGTAAAAGCTGGTGATCGCAGTCTGCTTCAGGAGACGCTGCGCATTGCTCATAGGTATGTAGACATTGCTGTTTACGCTGCCCATCAGCGCGCTGTCTTCCTCCTCAAGAACACCCACGATCTTGTAGTTCAGGCCCGAAATCCGGATCGTATTGCCAAGCACATCCGTCGTGCCAAACAGCTCCGACGCCGTATCGGAACCGACGATACATACCTTCAGGCTCTCTTCATTGTCAAGCTCCGTGATGTTTCTCCCCGATTCAATGTCCAGCCCCTGCACATCCTGATAAGCGTAAGTAATCCCGTATAGCGACACATCGTCCGAATTGCCGTTCGCCGTCACGACAGCATTCCCGGAAATATATGGGGAGATCCTTCCGATCCCGCCCGTACCCTCCAGCTCCCGGAGCTCCGTATACGTCAGCTTCTTATGCGCGCCTGTCACTGTTACGATGATCTGGTCGCCGCCAAGCTCCTCCATAGAATCCGTGATCGTGCCGGTCGCTCCCTGCACAATCGACATCAGGAGAGTGACCGCCATTACGCCGATAATAATGCCAAGCATCGTCAGGAACGATCGCATTTTATTGGAAAAGACGGCTGATATTGCCATCTTGACTGACTGTTTCAGCTTCATTCAGGACACCCCCCTTTGCTGTTACAGACGTCTGCGGCTGCATGGCCGTCCATCCTGCGGCTGTCCGAAACGACCTTACCATCCATGATACGCACCTGCCGCTCCGCCTGCCCTGCAATGCCCTCGTCATGCGTGACCAGGATGATGGTATTCCCCTGCACATGCAGCTCATGGATCAGCGCCATGATGTCGCGGCTCGACTTCGAATCCAGATTCCCCGTCGGCTCATCCGCGAGGATCAGCGAAGGCCGGGTAGCAAGCGCCCGCGCCACCGCCACACGCTGCTGCTGCCCGCCGGACAGCTGGTTCGGACGGTGGCGGATACGCTCCGCCAGCCCGACCCGCTCCAGCGCCTGCATCACGCGCTCCTTGCGCTCCGCATTCGGCACACCCTGGTAGATCAGCGGCAGTTCCACATTTTCATACGCTGTCAGCTTCGGCAGGAGATTAAACTGCTGGAACACAAAACCGATCTTCCTGTTCCGCATGGTCGCCAGCTCGCGCTCGCTCAGTGACGTCACGTCCTGTCCATCAATATAATATTCGCCCTCATCCGGCGTGTCAAGGCAGCCAATGATATTCATCAGCGTCGATTTCCCGCTGCCGGAGGCCCCCACGATCGCGACGAACTCATGCTCCATCACATTCAGGCTGACCCCGTCCAGCGCATATACTTCCTCGCCGCCGAGACTGTATATCTTCCTGATATTTTCCAGTTCGATCATATTCCGTCACCTACTCTCTCATCTCGTCTATCATCGACTGCTGCTGCTCCATCATAGTAGAAAACAGATCTTTGCTCTTTTGCTTGTTCACTACTACTTCATCGCCGCTTGAAAGCCCTTCTGTCACCTCCGCGTAATCCTCATTCATCAGGCCAACCGTGATGGCGGTCTGGATGGTTTCACCATTCTTTACTACATCCACATATTTCTGCCCGTCAAGTGTCTCGACCGCATCAACCGGGATCAGCAATACGTTGTCCTTTGTTTCAAGCGTGATCGTCGCGGTCGCGCTCATCGCATTTTTGATATGCTCGTCACCCTCCAGCTCAACGGTCACCGTATATGTCGTCACGCCGCCGGTATTCTGGCCGATACCGGAAATCTTTTTCACCGTACCCTCGTACGTCACATCCTCAAATGCGTCAAAGACAACCTCTGCGTTCTGTCCGGCCTCCACACCGTCAATATCGAGCTCGTCGATCTCCACCTTGAGATCCAGCGTCGCCTCATCGGCAACCGTGCAGAACTGCTGGTCCTTCTCATAGGGCATCCCTTCCAGCACATCCAATGTGACGATATATCCGTCATATTCCGACACCACGACCGGATTTTTCTGGTATTCCCGCAGCTCCCTCAGGTCATCGACCAGCTCCTCCCGGTCCGTCAGCAGATCAAGGTAGGCCTGGTTATACTGCGCGTCCGTTCGCTCAAAAAGCGTGTCACCCGCGCTCACATTCGATTCCCTCGTCACCTCGACCGATGAAATAATGCCATAATCCGCGATCACAAGATACGGGTGGTTCGACAGGAGCTTCCCGGTCCCCAGCACCGCGCCGGATTTTCCCCTGACCGTCGCCTCCGTATCCACCATATAGGATGTGTCATCCGCAATCGTCACACGGATCTTTCCATCCTCGATCTCTTCGATCGTCCCTGTCACAGACCAGGTGTCAAACTCTACCGTCACGGAATCCCCTTCCGACAACGACGTATCGCTGCACGTAAATTCCACCTTCAGCTTGGAGTCTGCGGAAATCTCCAGAAGGCCGCCATTGAGCTCCACTACGTCAGATACCACATCTCCCTCCGCCGCATAGATCCGCTTCACGCGCCCGCTGACCGGCGCAGTGATCACAGAGGACCCGGAATCATCGAGCGACCCGATCTGGCTGTTGATCTCATCAAGCTCCGCTTCCTTCTGCTCGATGACTGCGTCCAGCGTATCGGTGTCATACACTGCCATTTCATCGCCGACGCTGACGTGGTCGCCCGCCTCCACATAGATCGTGTCCAACTTGCCGTCATATTCCAGCGTTACAGCCTTCGTCGAAGCGGCCTCAATGGAGCCGCTGCCCTCCGTCACCACAGAGATCGTCCCCGTAAATGCTTTCTCCGTCGTCAGCGACGGGCTTTCTACGGCACGTTTTCCCCTCAGCAGCACAAAACCGGCTGCCGCCACAAGCAACAGCAGGATGACCACAACCGCCACAATACGTTTTTTGCCTTTTTTCTTTTTTGACGTCACGTTATTTCTCATAATTACCTCCTCCGACTTTTTACTTATTTTACAGGCATTGTAATAATAAGCCGGATCGATAAACTGAAAATAAACAGACCGCCGGTCAAAATATAAACTTTTAGTGAACTCGCGCCATGGCGCATGGGAAGCAAAGCCGTACCCGGCACGGACGTGAATGCTTCATCTATGCTGGTTCCTGTATTGGGTCGGGGATATCCCCGTGATCTTCTTAAAAGTCCGGGAGAAGTGGTCGAGGCTGTTATAGCCCACAATCTCCGCAATTTTATGGATCGGGATATTCGAATAGGTAAGGAGCGCGGCGCCCTCCTGCGCTTTCAGCCGGTTGGTGATATCGTTAAACGGCAGGCCGGTTGCTTTCTTTAGCTGCTTTCCCAGGTAGCTTGCGTTGTAGCCAAAGTGCGCCGCAAGCCCGGACAGCTTCAGCGTTTTATAATTTTCCTTGATGTAAGCGAGAATCAGCGGAATGTCCCCGGACACCGACTGTATGCCGCCGCAATAGGAATACGTTTCACTGTACGTCCGCATCACGATAGCGAACAGAATTGTGACAAGGCTGCAGCAGATCTCATTTGCATACGTCGCATCTGAGTGGGCCTCTGAAAAGATATCCCGGATGACCTGGCAAAAGACAGCATCAGGATCCACATGAAAAAACAGATAATTCGGTTCCAAAGAATAAAGGCATTTATTGAAAAAGGCCGACATAAGGTTGTCGTTCTGCAGCGTTTGCGCAAAAGAAGTCTGAAAGGTGCTGCGCCTGATCAGCAGGTCGATGACAACGCTCCCCTGCTCTGCGGATAAAGAGTGAGGTGTGCCCGGTGCGATGATATAAAAATCGCCCGGCCGCAGAATACAGTCCTTTTTAATCCCGTTCATTCGGACATTCCCTTCCAGCACATAGTTGACCTCAAAGAAGTCATGGGTATGGATATATCCTTTTTCATCCGTAAGCTGAAGAATCGCGGCGACGTCCTTAGACCGGAAGCTATAATAGTCCTCCGATATAAATGAATGGATCGAACTGGGATCCTTTAAGACAGGATTCACATAAATCCGGTGCTGTAAATAGATTTTCCATAAATCGGAGGGCTTCCCGATATCCCATGCAGAAAAATCCAGGGCATCTTCTGCTTCCTGCGACACACGGCCCTCGCCGATCAGCTTCCGGATGGCATCATCCATCCCTATCCGTTCTCCTGTG
>CAYRKA010000143.1:0-4338 GCA_964424785.1 uncultured Lachnospiraceae bacterium
ATAACCGCCTTGGCGGCAATGCATACCCGGATATCATGACCTTTGGGCGTATTGCTGGTATGCGTGCGGTTGCGAATTCCGCAGAGTAGCAAGATAAAAGCAATTATTCAGGGCTTGTTAAAAGTACAGGCCCTCTTTTTATGCGCACGGGGCGGCAAGGAGATTTCAGCGGCGAGCAGGTCATATGATACGATGGCGCCACTTGCCATATTATGAAAAATCGTATATAATCAGGCCAATATAGCAGGCAATCTGATAATTATGAAAATAATGAACAGTTACGAAATCCGATGAGACAGGGGAGATATGGGGAATGAATGACAAAACCCGGGATCCGGAGCGGGGGAAACGGCCCGAGATGGGGCACGTGGGAGCAACGGTTTACACAGGGGATGTTTTTTCGGGCAGCTGCCCGGAGGGAGGAAGACGCCGCGCCGATGACGTACAAAATGAAGGGCATGGGAAGGTACGCAGGATCGGCAGTCTCGTGCAGAGTGAGGCCGAAGTGGACGGGAATATGCCGTCAGACAGCGCAGGGGCAGGGCAGGCAGGATCGCACGGCACGCATACCGGCGCCCCAGCCGCAGCGGTAAATATCGAAAATGCCCTGCGCAGGCGGCGCGTCAGGCGCATTCACCGTGTGCTGTGGATCCTCGGCGGAGCAGTGGCAGCGGCCTATATCGCGGCAGCGGTTTATTTTTGCTTCCATTTCTATGAAGGGACGGAAATTTACGGTGTCGACTGCAGCCAGATGACACTTGAAGAAGCAAAACAGGAAGTCGCGGGCAGGCTTGACGAATATACGCTTCAGATAGAGGAGCGGGGCGGCAGTACAGAGACACTCACGGCGGATCAGGTCGCGTTGGAGTTTGTCGATAACAACAGCATCGACCGCGTGCTGAAAGCGCAGCGGCCTTATGTCTGGCCGGTCATGATCTTCCTGAAAAAGTCAGGGCTTGCGTCGGTCTCTTTCTCCTATGACAAAGAGAAGGCGCTTGCGATGGTCGACGCGCTCGACTGCATGAACCCGCTGTTTGTGATTGCGCCGAAGGATGCGTATATCGGGGTGACGGACAGCGGCTTTGAGGTCGTTGAGGAAGTAACGGGGACGACGCTTGACCGCAGCAGGACGCAGGAAGCGATTGTCAGGGCGCTTGACCGTGGCGCTTCGAGCGTTTCCCTTGAGGAAGAGGGCTGCTACATAGATCCTGAGATTTATCAGGATGATGAAAAGCTGCAGAGTGACGCGGTAGCAATGAGTGAGTTGGCGCGCGCCAGGATCATATATGATTTCGGAGACCGCAGCGAGGTCGTAGACGCTTACGTGATTCAGGACTGGATCGTGAAAGCGGCGGACGGGAGCTTCGTGATCGATGATATGTGCGTGACGGATTATGTGACGGCACTTGCGGAGAAGTATGATACCTTCGGACTGACGCGGGAATTTTATACGTCTCTCGGCACGGTTGAGACGCTGACAGGCGGCGATTACGGCTGGTGTATCGACCAGGGCGCTACGGTGTCGGCTCTGATGCGCGCACTCGAAAGCGGCTATCAGGGGACGATGGAGCCGGAGTACGTCTATACGGCGATGAGCCGCGATACAGACGATATCGGTTATACCTATGTGGAGATCTGCATATCACAGCAGCGGATGTGGTGCTACAAGGATGGCACGTGCATTGTCGATACGCCGGTCGTAACCGGCAATCCGAACAAGGGCAATGCGACGCCCTCTGGCGGGGTCTGGGCGATTGATGCGAAGAAACGCAACGCGATCCTGACCGGCGAGGGCTATACGGCCCCGGTTGATTACTGGATGCCGTTTAATGGCGACATCGGTATCCACGATCTCAAATCGCGTGCGTATTTCGGCAGCACGATTTATCTGACGAACGGGTCACACGGCTGCGTCAATACGCCTTACGACGCGGTGCAGACAATTTATGACGCGGTGTCGATCGGGACACCGGTGATTGTGTATGAGTGAAAATACGTTTCAATCGGATAGGGTCGATGGTTCTCCCCTATCCGATTGCGCACAAGGCGGGCAGGGCCGATGAATCTCCCCTATCCGATTTCGTTGGTGACGTCTTCCTCGAGGGAATCGAGCGACTGCGCTTCGCCGGACTCAACAGCAGCGATCGCCTCTTCCGGGACGGTGATCGGTTCGATGTCGCCGTACGTGGTGGAAGCGTCGATCGATACGTCGTTCAGGACAAGCTCAACTGTCGTAGCTGCGGCATCATCCTCAGCGGCGCCTGCAAACAGCCCCTCGATGACGGAGGTCAGAGTTGTGAGGTCGCTGTCATTCATGTCGATGTGAATACCAACCGGCATAAAGTCCGCTGTGCTGACATAGTAAGAAATGTTCATCTTGAGACCATCCAGCATCGCGAGCACCATCGCGTAATTCTCGTCAGCCGTCAGATCCTGGCCGGTAAGCTCGCCGGATTTGGTAAGAATCGTGTTCAGCGTCTCGGTGTCAATCGTTGTGGTGAGCAGATAGCATTCCGTACCCTCGAAATCAGCGGCCTCCGGCGCAAGCTCAAATGTGAGGCCGTACTCAGTGAGGTCAGATGCATTGGTGGCCATGGATTTGCTCTGCTCCATCAGCTCAGCGTAGTTGATGCTGTCATCAGAGCCATAGACCCACCCGGCTTCGCCTGTCGTGGCATCATCCTGGTAAATGTATGTCTCGAACGCACCTTCATCATTCGTCACACCGTACATCTTCATCGTGATTGACTCATCCTGCGTGAGCGCGGACATCTTCACATTGCCCTCCATCTGCATTGCGAGAGGTTCGGTCGTGGCGGCAATATCTAAATCAGCTGTAAGCGTAATCGGGAGGCTCGCCGTGTTCTCCCCGTCGTCCATATTCACCGCAACATCGACATTCATGGCCATCCCCATCGTCATGTCCGTCTGGGTGCTGCTCGCCTCCTGCATCTTATCCAGAACGCTGTCAGCCGTCTCGGCGCTGTCAAATCCGCAAAGCATAGTCGCCGCGCCAAGAACCAAAACCCCTGTTAATACTCTCTTTTTCATAAACCCTTTTTCCTTTCTGCGTATAAGTATAATATGTAAGTTCCCTTAAAACTTACCGCGAAAATTATCTCACTCAATAAATCAAGTGTCAATAGAACAATGCCGAAAGATTTAAAATTAAGAAAATCTTCGGCAGTTGTCGAAGGCAGAATTTCACATCCTGCCACATTTTGCGAAAAGATTTTCTTGAATAACAGTTCTGTTGTGGTATAGTGGAGACGGCGCCGCAGCGGACGGCGGTATTAAGGGGCTGGCGGCCGGGACAGATCTGGCCTGGGATCCTGCGGCAGCCCTCACGGAAAGGATAACCGAAATGAATTATACGGAAGCAGTCAATTACATAGAGGAAGTACCAAAGTTTACGAAGAAGAACGGGCCGGAGAATACGTTGGAGCTGATCAGGCGGCTGGGGCGGCCGGAGCGGGGCATGAAGGTGATCCATGTCGCGGGCACGAACGGGAAAGGTTCGGTCTGTGCGTTCCTGGCCTCTGTCCTGCAGCACGCGGGGAAGCGGACGGGGCTTTTTACGTCGCCGCATCTCGTCGAGATCACGGAGCGCTTTCAAGTCAACGGGCAGGATATTTCACATGAGACGTTCGCACGCGCATTTACGAGGGTGAAGGAGGAGGTTGACGCGATGATCGCGGACGGGTACGCGCATCCGGCGTATTTTGAGCTGCTGTTTGCCGCGGGGCTGCTGATTTTTGCGGAGGAACAGGTCGAGTACCTGGTGCTCGAGACGGGGCTTGGCGGGAGGCTTGACGCGACAAACCTGGTCGAGCATCCGATCGCGTGTGTGCTGACGACGATCAGCCTCGACCACATGGAATACCTCGGCGACACGGTTGCGAAGATTGCAGGGGAGAAGGCCGGGATCATCAAGGAGGGCGTACCGGTCATCTACGACGGACGCAACCCGGAGTCCGCCGCAGTGATTGAGGAGCAGGCGCGCAGGATGCGTGCGCCGGTGCACCGCTATGACGCCTCAATGTGTGAAATCATTGGGAAAACAGACAAAAGCATTGATTTTACAATGGATAACGGTTATTATGAAAAGAAAACCGTGACCGTACCGTACCTTGCGGAGTACCAGGTCGTCAACAGCTCGCTTGCGATGATTGCACTGCGCGTGATCGACCCGAAGCGGACAATTGACGATGAGACGGTGCTGCGGGGTATCCGCGATACGAGATGGCAGGGCAGGATGGAGACGGTACTGCCGGGCGTCGTCTTTGACGGGGCGCACAATGCCGACGGTATTAAGGAATTCATCCATACGGTGCAGGG
>CAYRKA010000144.1:0-4317 GCA_964424785.1 uncultured Lachnospiraceae bacterium
CAGAACCCCTATAAAATGGGCATTTTCCCAAAAATTTCCGTTATTCGAACTCAATCGTCGCCGGCGGCTTCCCCGTGCAGTCATACAGTACCCTGTTCACATGCTTTACTTCATTGACAATGCGGCTTGTTGCTTTACCGATGATCTCCCACGGAACCACCGCACTCTCGGCGGTCATGAAGTCAGTGGTTGTCACAGCGCGCAGCGCAACAGCATAGTCATATGTACGCTCATCGCCCATGACGCCTACGGAGCGCATATTCGTAAGAGCCGCGAAATACTGATTCACCTTTTTGTCCCAGCCGGCGGCAGCGATTTCCTCACGCCAGATCGCATCGGCGTCCTGTACCATCTTTACTTTCTCGGCGGTCACTTCCCCGACGATGCGGATACCCAGGCCGGGGCCCGGGAAAGGCTGACGGCATACAAGATATTCCGGGATGCCAAGCTCGATACCGGCGCGTCGGACTTCATCCTTGAAAAGGTCACGAAGCGGCTCGATGATCTCCTTGAAATCGACATAATCAGGAAGCCCACCGACGTTGTGGTGGGATTTGATAACAGTTGATTCGCCGCCGGCTCCACTCTCCACGACATCCGGATAAATCGTTCCCTGAACGAGGAAATCGACACGGCCAATCTTTTTTGCCTCCTCCTCGAAGACGCGGATAAATTCTTCTCCGATGATCTTGCGCTTACGCTCAGGCTCCTCAACACCCTTCAGTTTGCTGTAAAAGCGCTCCTGTGCGTTGACGCGGACAAAATTCAGCTTATAGGGACCGTCCGGCCCAAAGACAGCTTCAACCTCATCGCCCTCGTTTTTGCGGAGAAGGCCATGGTCGACAAAAACACAGGTGAGCTGCTCACCGACAGCCTTTGCGAGCATGACCGCGGCGACAGATGAATCGACGCCACCTGAGAGGGCGCAAAGGACCTTGCCGTTCCCGACTTTTTCGCGGATCGCATGAATTGACTGTTCAACGAAGGAGTCCATCTTCCAGTCTCCTGCACAGCCGCAGACATTGAAGACAAAATTGGCGAGCATTTTCTGCCCCTCACGTGTGTGAAGCACCTCAGGGTGGAACTGTGTCGCGTATAGCTTTTTCTCCGGATTCTCCAACGCAGCATATGGGCAATGATCCGTATGCGCACTTGCCCGGAATCCCGGCGCGAGCCGTGAAATGTAATCATTATGGCTCATCCAGCAAATCGTCTTCTCTGAGACGTCTGAGAAAAGCTTTGAAGTACGGTCTACAGTAACCTCGATTTTGCCGTATTCACGGACCGGGGCCTTTTCGACTTTGCCGCCGAGCAGATGCATCATGAGCTGTGAACCGTAGCAGATCCCCAGCACCGGCACCCCCAGCTCAAAAATCTTATCCGAATATGTAGGTGCGCCCGGCTCATAGCAACTGTTCGGGCCACCTGTAAAAATGATCCCTTTGGGCTGAAGCGCCTTTATCTTTTCAAAATCAGTCCTGTAAGAATAGATTTCGCAGTAGACGTTGCATTCGCGCACCCTTCTGGCAATCAACTGATTGTATTGTCCTCCGAAATCGAGAACCACAACTGTTTCTCTCTTCATTTTCCTCTCCCATTCTTTGTTCTTATTTGCTTAACGATCCTGCGTCCTCCTCGATTCCACGAAATACTGCAATCATTAAGGTTCAGAACAGCGCTTCGAATTCTTCTTTGTTGAGCAGGCCAACACTGCGGTTTGTACACTCTCCGTTCTTGAAAATCAGAACTGTCGGGATGGAGGAGACGCGGTATTGTGCCGCAAGATCCGGCTGCTCGTCAACATTTACCTTGGCAATGTAATAGGAATCCTGCGTCTGATCCAGCTCAGCAAGCATCGGTGCAAACGCCTTGCATGGGCCGCACCAGTCGGCATAAAAGTCCACTGCAACGGGCTTATCCGCCTTCAGAACCTCCAGGTCAAACTGTTCTTGTGTATGAATAATCAGCATAATGGTACCTCTCTTTCGTCTTTTGGTCTATTATTGCCGGATCAGCATGGATTATTCACCGGCAGTTCTATTATAATTCCAAATCCGTTCCTTGTCACCATTATGTTTCATTATTTTCTGATATTGCGCAGATGCAGGCTTTTGTGCTACTATAAAGAAGACTTTTCAGGCAGGTTATACCCGCTCACGCGATAAATTGCCATTCAAGGCTCGCTTCTGGCGTGAACGGCCATATACCTCGATCATGCCGGCAAACCAATACGTGAATAGGTATCATTGTCTTCGGCTCCGGCCGGCCTGAAAGGATGGATGATAAAGGACGGATAGGTAATTATGAAAAATACGATTTTATATCTGGAGTGTGTTTCCGGGATCAGCGGTGATATGACGGTAGCTGCTCTGCTCGATCTTGGCGCAGACAGGAAAGTTTTGCTGGACGCGCTTGCAAGCCTGCCGCTTGAAGGATATATGGTTGAAATCAGGGATATCATGAAATCAGGGCTGCGTGCCTGCGATTTCAATGTACTTCTTGACGCGGCGCATGAGAACCACGATCACGACATGAAGTATTTGTATGGAGAGGCGGATGGGCACAGCTATGAGTATGCACACGGTTCCGGATGCCAGCATACTCCACTCGGGTATGCCCATGAATACGGACATGACCATGAGTGCGAACGTACCAGGGAGCACTCTCACCACCACGATGCCCGCAATCTCAATGACATCATGCGGATTATCAATGCTGCTCATCTGACGGACGGTGCGCAGGCACTTGCCGTGAAAATTTTCCGCATTCTGGCGGAGGCAGAGGCCCAGGTTCACGGGAACAGTATTGATGAAGTGCATTTCCACGAGGTCGGTGCGGTTGACTCCATCGTTGACATTGTCGCAGCCGCCGTCTGTCTCGATAATCTGCAGCCGGATACGGTTGTCGTTTCGCCGCTGACGGAGGGGCACGGGCTGATCCGCTGCCAGCATGGGCTGATCCCGGTGCCGGTGCCTGCTACTGCCGCAATCGCCGCATCAGCCAGGCTGACTCTGAAGCCTTCCAACATCGAAGGAGAGCTTGTGACACCGACAGGCGCTGCGATCGCTGCCGCTGTCACCTCAGGGACCACTCTCCCGGAGCAGTATCATATTCTGCGGACAGGGCTTGGCGCCGGGAAACGCGATTACCATACGGCCAACGTGCTGCGCGCGATGCTGCTCGAACCGGCTGATGCCGACACACAGGATATTGTCGTGACGCTTGAGACGAATATTGACGACTCTACGGGGGAAGCGCTTTCGTTTACAATGCAGCAGCTGCTTGATGCCGGGGCGCTTGACGCTTTCTGCATCCCGATTTATATGAAAAAAAACCGCCCTGCCGTACTGCTGAAGGTCATCTGCCATGAAGCAGACCGCACAGCACTCGAGGCGATTATTTTCCGGAACACAACGACAATCGGCATCCGCCGTCAGACACTTCGGCGCACAAAGCTTGACAGACGTATTCTTGCCGTGGAGACTCCCTGGGGGATGGCTGATGTCAAATGCTGCAGCTTCGAAGATCGCACATATTATTACCCGGAAAATGACAGCGTGTGTACACTCGCCACAAGCAATGGCATCGGATTTTCCGAAATGTATGGATTAATCCAGTCATATATACGTGAAGCAGCAATCTCATGAAATAACGCCACATAATACATGGACAAAGCAGATACAACATAAACTGCGTCAAACCTCCATGCGCTTTGAGCGCACCGCTGCGTATGAAAGCTGCATGATGTGCTTAATCTTTTGCATCCAAAATGCATTTCCAGCAGTCAACCAACCGTTCCAGTGAAAATGCTGCGTTCGCCGGGCTTGTCGACGGTAAGCCGATGATCTCCCGTCCGCAGCTTTTTTGCTGGAACCGTTCAAAGAGGCGCTTCGCTGTATTCCCGTTAGCATAGACCGCACGGATATCCGCAGTCCCAAAAACGCGGCTCAGATCAGTCGGGATAACATTTCGGATACTGCTGTCGCTCGAACCGATGATTTCACACTCGTCAATCACATCCCAGACCGCGATTCCGTTCTGAAGCAGCATCTGTTTCTTCTCTTCGATCGTCTGCGGCAGTGTTGTCCCGGTGAGTGCGGCGGTCACCTTCCAGAAACGGTTCTGCGGATGGCCGTAATAGAATTGCTGTTCCCGCGATTTGACGGACGGGAAACTGCCGAGGATCAAGATACGGCTGCTGTTGTCATAGACTGGTCCAAACCCATGCTTTACTCTTTGATATTCACCCATCTCAATATCCTTCACTTTATAGCATCGGACAGGGGAGATTCATCGACCCTTGCCGCCCCGTGCGCA
>CAYRKA010000145.1:0-4298 GCA_964424785.1 uncultured Lachnospiraceae bacterium
TTCATCCCTTTGTCCCTCCTCTCGAGACGCCCTCCATGACTTTGTTGCGGAAAATCAGGAACAGCACGACCAGCGGTACCGAGATGACGACGACCGCAGCCATCATGGCCGGGATGTTCTCGCGCCCGAAGCCGTTCTCGCGGATCTCCTGGATTCCGTTTGAGACGAGGAAATAGTCTGGATCGTCGGTGATCAGCCGGGGCCAGACGTAGGAGTTCCAGCATTCGATGATTTTCAGGATCGTGACCGTCACGAGTGTCGGGCGGCAGATCGGGATCATGACCTTCAGGAGATATTTGAGGTCGGAGGTGCCGTCGACCTTCGCTGCGCGGTACAGCTCATCCGGCACCTGCTCGAAATTTTCCTTGAGCAGATAAATATAGAAGACGGACGTGACAGACGGCAGGATCAGCCCGGCGAAGGTGTTGCGCATGTTCAGGTTCGTGATCGTCACAAAGTTGGTGATGACGACGAGCTCGGACGGAATCATCATCAGCGAGAGGAAGGCGGTGAAGGCCGCATTCTTGCCGCGAAACGACAGCCTTGCGAACGCGAAGGCGGCCAGCGTGATGACGATAAGCATGATGGCGGTCGTGACCACGGTGAAGACCACCGTGTTGAGCAGATATCTCCCGAGCGGGACAGCCGTGAACGCGTCCGCGTAATTCTGCAGCGTCGGCGCGCTGGTGAAGAATTTCGGGATGCGCTCGGCATTGTAGGAGCCGTAGCTCTTGAGCGACGTGAGCACCATCCAGTAAAACGGGAACAGCACGACGATGGCCCAGAAGGTCAGCAGGACGTAGACGGCAGCCGCGGCTGCTTTCCCGCGCCGCGCGGCGGTACGCTGCAATTTTTGGTAATTAATCTGTTTTCCCATGAATATTCCCCTTAGTTGTAGTACACGTGTTTCCGGCTCACCAGCAGGTTGATGCAGGTGATGGTCAGCACGATGATGAACAGGATAATGGCCGCAGCCGAAGCGTAGGACGGATAGCCGCCGCCCTCGCCGTACAGCATATCGTAGACGTAGCCGACGATCGTGTTCATCCCGGCGGCATTCAGGTTCGTGCCAAAGAGGGCGACCGCGTCGCTGTATGCCTTGAATGCGCCGATAAATCCGGTGATGACCAGATAAAAGATCATCGGCGAGATCATCGGCAGCGTGATCCTTGTAAAAATGCGCAGCCGGGACGTGCCATCGACACGCGCTGCGTTGTAGTACGTCTGGTTGACGGACGCGAGCGCGCTGGTCAGGATCAGGATCTTGAACGGCATGACCACCCAGACCGTGTAGAAGCAAAGCACGAACATCTTGGCCCAGTACGGCCCGTCGATGAAGTCGACGGAGCTGCCGCCGAACCAGCCGATCAGCAGGTTCACGAGGCCGTCGGAGTACGCCGTCTTTTTGAACAGGATCATGAAAACAAGTCCGACCGCGAGCGTGTTCGTGACGTACGGCAGGAAGTAGACGGTCTGATAGAGTCTGCGCAGCGGCCTGACCGAGCTCAGCGCGAGTGAAATCAGAAGCGCCAGCCCTGTCGAGAGAGGCACTGTGATCATCACGAGGATGAAGGTATTCTTCACAGCCTGCAGGAAGTACGGATCGTGCAGAACATAGGAATAATTGTAGGTTCCGACGCCGAAGTAGGTCTGTGACGCGGAATTGTAGCCCTCCTCAAAGGAATAGACGAAGACGTCGATCAGCGGATACACCATAAAAAATCCGAGGAAAGCGATCGCCGGGAGCAGGTACAGCCAGCCCTTTAAATTCTTTTTTTCCATAACAGCCTCCCATCATGCGCCGCAGCCGAAAGGAATCCGCTGCCCCGTTTCCTTATGAAAGAGGAACAGCTTGTCTGGTTTTATCGCAAAGCGGACGGTCGCGGATGCTGTGTCGACATATGTCTGCGCACCGATGATCGAGCGGACCGACGGAGCGGCACAGCTCTCATGCGTGGAGACGATGCTGATATCGCGCCCCATGACCTCGACGCTGCCAAGGCGGCAGCACAGCGGCCCGTCATCCCGCAGCAGGAAGCCTTCGGGGCGGATGCCGACCGTCACATCCTGGTCCGGGACATTCCCGGCTGACAGGACGGGGGCATCGCCGATATGGACTTTGCCGCCGGACACCTTCCCGGCGAAGACATTGATCGGCGGCGTGCCGAGGAACTTCGCGACAAAGAGGTTGAGGGGATCGTCGTAGACCTTCTGCGGGCGGTCGATCTGCTGGACGACGCCCTGCTTCATGACGACGATCCGGTCGGATATGCTCATGGCCTCTTCCTGGTCGTGTGTGACGAAGACGGTCGTGATCCCGGTCGCGCGCTGGATCCGCCGGATCTCCTCGCGTGTCTGCAGACGCAGCCTTGCGTCGAGATTGGACAGCGGCTCGTCGAGCAGGAGGACGTGCGGCATCTTTACCAGTGCGCGGGCTATCGCGACGCGCTGCTGCTGGCCGCCCGAGAGCTCGCCGGGCCTGCGGTCCATCAGCTCGTCGAGCTGGACGAGGTGCGCAGCCTCGTCGGCCCGCCGCCGCATCTCTTCTTTCGAAAGCTTATCCTTGCCCTTCAGATTCTGCAGCGGGAACAGGATGTTCTGCCGCACGGTCAGGTGCGGGTAGAGCGCGTAGTTCTGGAATACCATGCCGACGCCGCGGTGCTCCGGCGGCAGGCCGGTGACGTCCGTGTCGCCGAAAAAGATTTTGCCGCCGGTGGGCTGCTCGAGGCCGCAGATCAGGTTCAGCGTTGTGCTCTTGCCGCAGCCGGAGGGGCCAAGCAGGCCGATCAGCTTGCCGTCCGGTATTTCAAATGAAAAATTGTCCACCGCCGTGACCTCGGTGTGCGCTTTGCGGCCGCGGGCGGGGAAGGTTTTCGTGAGGTTCTGCAGTACAATTTTCATGGTAGGTTCTCCTTTTCATCTGGGTTGATTATAGCGGATTTTCGGGGGGACTACAAGAGGAAGGTTTATAAGGGGCGCGGTGGATTTTAGTCATTCCCAGACGAGAAGTACAGCGGTCCGTTCGGAAGTGTATGCAGAGTCTATTCCGACTGTGACTGTCTGAACAATTATACGGCATATTCGTAAACCAAAAGTAAAAAGGGGTTGACATACAGGAAATAAGGTTGTAAACTTACAGACAGATTTTAGTTGACAACAGGAGGGAAAGCTTTTCATATGGATATGAGTGTAAAACAGAATGGAACTACGGATGCAGGCCGTCAGTCGCCGGCCCGCAGCAAGACAGCACAGCTTGTGCTGATCGGTGTGATGGCTGCCGTGACGTGCGTCCTCGGGCCGCTGTCGATCCCGCTGCCGTTCAGCCCGGTGCCGATCTCGCTGACGACACTGGCGATTTATTTTGCCGTCTATGTACTCGGGATGAAATGGGCAACGACGAGTTGTCTGGTATACCTGCTGATCGGATTTGTCGGGATGCCGGTATTCTCTGCGTTCACGAGCGGCCCGGCGAAGCTGCTCGGGCCGACGGGCGGCTATCTGATCGGGTTTATTTTCATGGCGCTGATTGCAGGAGCGTTTATCGACCGTTTTGAGCAGAAGAGATTGCTCTGCTTTGCGGGCATGGCGCTTGGCACGTTAGTCTGTTATGCGCTCGGGACTGCGTGGCTTGCGTATCAGGCGCACATGGGATTCGGCGCGGCGCTCGCTGCGGGTGTGATCCCGTTCCTGCCGGGGGACCTCGCGAAGATCGTGCTTGCAATGCTGGCGGGGCCGGAGATTCGGAAACGCGTGCGCAGGGCAGGGATATAAAATAGAAGAGAAAAAGAAGTAAACGGAAACCGCCATGTGTTTGAGATGTCATTCACATAGCGGTTTTCCTTTGCAACAATACAGCGTTCCTTTACAGCAGCTTTTATGCGCTGATCGAATTCCCCGTATAAAGCTGGTAGTAGCGCCCACGCTCTTCGATGAGCTGATCATGTGTACCGCGTTCGATGATGCGTCCCTGCTCCAGTACCATGATGCAGTCGGAATTCTGCACGGTCGAGAGCCGGTGCGCGATCACAAATGTTGTGCGCCCGCTCATAAGGCGGTCCATGCCGTCCTGTACGATGCGTTCTGTGCGCGTGTCGATCGAGCTGGTCGCCTCGTCGAGGATCAGCACAGGCGGATCCTCGATCGCGGCGCGGGCGATGGCGAGGAGCTGCCGCTGGCCCTGGCTCAGGTTTGCACCGTCGCCGGTCAGTACCGTATCATAGCCCTGCGGCAGGCGCCGGATGAAGCCGTCCGCGTTCGCGAGCTTTGCCGCCGCGATGACTTCTTCGTCGGTCGCGTCC
>CAYRKA010000146.1:0-4290 GCA_964424785.1 uncultured Lachnospiraceae bacterium
GGCCGCCCCATTTTCAAGCGTTATAATGAAACGCAGCAGTATAAACACATGAGCTAAAATCAGAGTTCATTACTGGTTTTGTATGTTCTAAGAGGGATTTGTATGTACTGTCTATACTCCTTATTCCCAAAAGCGCATAATTTCCCCCAACCATGAAATACTATCCGTATTCACCCGGAAAGGAGCTTTTATCATGGAACGAAATTCTGCAGATGGCAATTCACCGGATTTCCGGCTGCGTGCGCTCCCCTGGAAGCGCATCCTGATTGGCGCGGCTGCAGCTGCCGCCGCGCTTTTGCTGCTGCTCGCAGGGATTGTGGCCTGGCTGATTGTCTCAGCGCCGGATATTGACACCATCTCCGTCTCCCCGGCGGAATCGGCAACCTACATCTGCGATGAAGATGGCAATTATCTGCGGAAACTGACGCTCGCGGAATCGAACCGGGACATCGTCACGCTTGAGCAGATACCGGATTCCCTGGAAAAAGCCATAATCGCAATCGAGGATGAGCGCTTTTACGAGCACGGCGGCATTGACCTGCGCGGCATCGCGCGCGCCTTCTTTACCGGCATACAGCGCGGCTCCTTTTCCGAGGGGGCGAGCACGATCACGCAGCAGCTGGTCAAGAACAGTGTCTTCACCCAGTGGACACAGGAGAATTCCTTTTTTGACCGTTTCCGACGCAAGGTGCAGGAGCAGTATCTCGCGCTGCAGCTCGAGGACCGGATATCCAAGGATGAAATCCTCGAGGATTATCTGAACACAATCAATCTCGGCGCAGGCTGCTACGGTGTGCAGGCCGCCTCACGCCGCTATTTTGGGAAGGATGTCTCAGATCTGGCGCTCTCGGAAGCAGCCGTGCTGGCCGCGATACCGCAAAATCCATCCGCCTTTAACCCGATTGTTTATCCTGAGGCGAACCGCAGGCGCGCGGAGATCGTACTGTCCTACATGGAACAGCAGGGCTATATCAGTGCCGGGGAACGGCAGACGGCGCTCGCCGATGATGTCTACGCCAGAATCAGCGCCTTTGATGAGGATTATGAGGAGAATACTGCCTACACCTACTATGAGGATGCGCTGATCGATCAGGTCATGGGACAGCTTACCAACGAAAAAGGATATTCCGCGGACCAGGCCTACCGCGCAGTTTACAGCGGAGGACTGCGCATTTTTTCGGCACAGGATCAGGCGATCCAGCAAATCTGTGACGAGGAATTTCAGAACCCCTCCAACTTCCCGGAAGGGACGCTCTACGGCGTCGACTATGCGCTCAGCGTCGCCGATGAGAACGGGCTTGTCACGCATTACGGATCGGATGCCTTGCGCAGGTATATCCGCGAGGAGGTCAATGCCTCGTTCGATCTCATGTGCAGCTCCCCGGAGGAAGCACAGGAATATGCCGACGCATTCCGGGAGCATATTACGGAGGACGGATCCGTGGTCGGAGAGCGCCTCACGCTTTCCCCCCAGCCCCAGGCCTCCCTCACTGTGATCGACCAGCACACAGGCTATGTGAGGGCGATCGTCGGAGGGCGCGGTGAGAAAAGCGCCAGCCTCACGCTAAACCGGGCGACCGGGACAACGCGCCAGCCCGGTTCCACCTTTAAAATCCTGACAGCATACGCGCCGGCGATTGACAGCTTTGGCCAGACCCTCGCGACAGTCTATGAAAATGAACCTTATAAATATGAGGACGGCACATCGGTCAGCAACTGGGACATCACGGATTACTCAGGGGAGGTCACGGTGCGCGAAGCGATCACACGCTCGATCAATGTCATTGCCGTGAAATGCATCACAGAAATCACGCCGCGCGCAGGCCTGGACTGCGCCAGACGTCTCGGCATCTCAACGCTTCATGAGACGTATGAGACTGCAGACGGCGTCTCCTCCGACCTGATCCAGCCGCTTGCCCTCGGCGGCATCACGGAAGGCGTCACGAATCTTGAGCTGTGCAATGCGTACGCGGCCATCGCAAACGGCGGCGTATACAACACGCCAAAATTTTTCACAAAGGTACTCGACCGAAACGGAACCGTCATTCTGGACAATACGATGCAGATTCCTGAATCGGGCTCCGATGCATCCGCCCTGACTGACAATTCCGCCCGTGTCCTTCAGGCAAGCACCGCCTTCCTTCTGACCGACGCGATGCGCAGCGTCGTATCCGACCCATCCGGTACCGCGTACGGCACAATTACGGCGGCGGGCCAGCCCGTCGCAGGCAAAACCGGAACCACCTCAAACTACAAGGACATCTGGTTCGTCGGTTATACGCCCTGCTACACCTGCTGCGTCTGGGGCGGCTATGACAATAACCAGGAGCTGCCGGGCAGCTCCACGTACCACACCTATAACCGTATTCTGTGGTCTGCCGTCATGGGGCGCATCCACAATGGCCTGCCGCCTGCGGACTTTACTGTCCCGGATGGCATCGTGCAGGTCTCCCTCTGCAAAGAATCGCACCTGCGTGCCGTGGACGGCGGGTGCCCCGACACATACGAAGAATCCTTTGCCGCCGGTACCGAGCCTGATGAGGAATGCGCCCTGCATGACCCTGTCCCTGAGACGGAGCCGATCCTCATCTATCAGGATATCCTCGACCAGCTCCTCCCCGAAACCGAAGCCGAAACCGAGGCGGAAACCGATACGGAAATCGATACGGAAATCGATACGGAACCGGAAATCGGCACTATACCCGACAGTGACACTATGCCCGACAGTGACACTACACCCGGCGGCACATCCGATCATGGTATCTCATACGGCGGCAGCTCTGCATCCGACAGCGTCACCTTGCCCGGTGCGGAATCCCCTGTGGCAGGCAGCACTCCTTCCGCTCCCGATGCACCCTCACAGCAGCCCGATACGACTTCATTTGACGACCTGCTGAACCGCCTCGCAGAGGAGAGCCGCCGTAAATCCGGAAGCTGACAGCAGCCGGGTCCGCCGAGGCCTCTGCACCGCCGATCCGTTCCGCGCCCGGCTGTCAATTTTGAATTTCTATTTTGTTGTCAGCTGCCAGCTGGTAGCTGACAAGTTCGTCCCCGTCAAGATTCTCCCGATGCATATCCACACCGACAATGCCGTGATGATCGTACGTCTTATAATAGTAAATACCCTGGTCGGCATTGCAGCAGGAGGTGTAGATGGAAATCTCATATTTCCCGTCCGCCAGACGGCAGCACCCTCTTTGCTGATCAACGGAGCCCAGTATATGGAAGAACTGGCTCACGCTCGATTCTTCATCGTCCGCGGACAGCGAATTCAGCTTTGTAAAGGCCGCGCGCACAAATCTTGACATGGATGACAGGTCTCCGGGGAGCCCGACCGCGCCCATCCCTCTGCTGTACGCATTCAGGTCGAGCTGTTTGGAAAAACGGTTTTCAGGGGTGTCAACGGACAGACCCATGTAGTTGTTCAGGTTGAACATCTGAATCGGGAAGGGCGGGTTATTTGCGAGGATCCCTGCCGGATTGTCATAGACAAAAATACCGTCCTTCACGCTTTCCACCGTGATGGATCCGCTTTGATCCGAAATGATCCAGTGGAGCTCCGCTAAGGGCAGGCGCGGGCTGAAGGGCTCTGCCCAGAGGTTGATCCTGGCGAGCCGCCCTCTCGCTTCATCCACGGTCGCGCACTGTCCCAGGATCCATGGGATCAGCTCCCATTGGGCTATGTTGTCCTTGCCCTCTGCTTCTTCACGGTAATATGCGTTTCCCACGAAATTGAGGCCTGCAATGCACAGGCCCTTCTCGTTTACGGCATCGTAATACAGCGGATAACCCTCAGCCAGATGCGCCATACCCACAAAGGCAAAATGATGCGCCATGGTACCCATGTCCCGGAATGCCAGCTTGAAATTCCTCGGTGTGACGGTAACCGTCTCACCATAGGAAAACTCATAATCCAGTGTCCGTCCAAAGTAAAAATCTTTTGTCTTATAAGTTGCCGCAGTACACATAATTTCTTCACCTTCCTTGCGTTTTTACCCGCAGCAGCCGCCGGATATCCATGCAGGCATGACCCGTTGCCGCAGGAATAAAGCATATTGCCATTTTAACATATACAAAATAACCGCACAACTGAAATTCCTCGGCGGATATCTTGAACTGGCTGCTTTTCGCTGATTTTTAGCGGATTTATTATCCATATTTGTCACTGTGTTGTCACAAAACAGTAGCTTGTAAAGCTAACCTCTCCACGCCTGCATAGAGTTCAACATAAATAGGTTTATTTGGATACAATAATTCATCAGTTTTTCAACATCTTTGCATATGCATAAA
>CAYRKA010000147.1:0-4179 GCA_964424785.1 uncultured Lachnospiraceae bacterium
CTGTATCAGATTTTCGGCGGGTATGCAAGTATACCAAATGCGAAAATTGACAAAATGCGAAAATAAATATAACATGGGTATGGTACCACAGTCTAAAGGCGCAAAGGAGGAACGCGATGGGTCCCGCAGACAGATCGGTGAATCTGTTGATTGTAGATGAATTCCCATAATAAGAAAGGTCGAATTTGATCTAGTGAAGGACGGTCTGCTCAAAATAGAAGATGCCGCCCCGCGTGCGAATATGAGCGAGGGCACTTTTAAACAGATTGGAAAAGAAAGGAAGGAGATATATTTATGAAAGCATTATTTATCGGAGGAACCGGGACGATCAGTACAGCTATTGTGAAGCGGCTTGTGGAGGAGCTTCACTGGGAAGTGTGGCTCCTGAACCGCGGGAACAGGCAGGGAGTCATCCCGGAGGGTGTGCACCAGATTACCGCAGACATTAAAAATGAGGAGGATATCGCGGAGAAGCTCAGGGGGATGACTTTTGATACGGTCTGTGAATTTATCGGTTTCCGCCGGGAGGATGTGGAGAGAGATTACCGGCTGTTCCAGGGGAAGACCAGACAGTATATCTATACCAGCTCTGCGTCCGCGTACCACAAGCCTGCGGCAAGCTATATGGTCACAGAGGGGACGGCGTTGGCCAATCCTTACTGGCAGTATTCGAGGGATAAGATTGCCTGTGAGGAGTTCCTGATGAAGAAGTATCGGGAATCAGGCTTCCCTGTCACGATCGTACGGCCGAGCCATACATATGACGAGCGGAACATCCCGGTAGGTGTGCATGGAAAGAATGGGTCCTGGCAGGTGATCAGGCGGATGCAGGAAGGCAAGCAGGTGATCATCCAGGGTGACGGGACCTCCCTGTGGACGCTGACGTTCAACAGGGATTTTGCGACAGGCTACACAGGGCTGATGGGGAACCGGCATGCCATCGGCGAGGCATTCCAGATCACCGGGGATGAGACGCTGACCTGGAACCAGATCTATGCGACGATAGCGGATGCGCTCGGCGTGAAGCTGCATGCGTACCATGTATCCTCAGATTTCCTGGCGGCGGCGGGGGACAGGTACGGATATGATTTTGAGGGGAGCCTGACCGGAGACAAGGCGGTATCCGTTGTGTTCGATAACAGCAAATTGAAACGCGCGGTGCCGGATATGCGGACAACCGTGCGGTTTGACCAGGGCGTGCGTATCGCGCTGGATTATATCCTTTCACACCCGGAGGTATGTCAGAGAGAGGATCCGGAATTTGATTCGTGGTGCGACAGGGTGATTGACTCGCTGGAAAAGGCGAAAACTTCTGTTTAAAAATTTGAACCACAAAAATTTTTGAAGCTTTCAAAAAATTATTGACACAGATGCAAAATTCGTTTATAATGACGCATAAGGTGCAAAGGGGCAGGATACAGGGTTCCTGTCCTTTTTTGCACCAAAGATACTTTAGCAGTGAAAAGTGATAAAAGACTAAAAGGAAGAAGAATTTATGAGGAAAATCGCAAAACAGATCGCGCTTTTCGCGGTGACGCTGCTCGCGGCGGCGGCAGTTGGCAAGAAGGATGTATCCGCAGCTTCTGATGGGGCTGTCGTGATCGGACAGTCATCAGAGGTTGCCAACCTGAACCCGCATATCCAGCCCAGGACGCCGGACAGCAATGTCCAGTATATGATCTACAGCTTTCTGGTCATGCCGGATGAGGAGCTGAACTATGTAGGAGATCTGGCGGAGAGCTGGGACATCTCTGAGGATGGCACGGTCTACACTTTTCATCTGAGAGATGACGTGAAGTGGCATGACGGAGAAGATTTCAATGCAGATGACCGTGACCTATATCGGCATGAACCAGCTTGTGGACAGCCTGAGCGACCTGCGTGTGCGCCAGGCCCTGGCACATGGTATTTACAATATCATGATTATTATGGGCCTGTGCAACTGGACCGGCACGGCAAGGCTGGTACGCGGAGAAATTCTGAGAGTCAGGGAGATGGAGTACGTCCAGGCGGCTGTTTCGCTGGGATCCTCGGATTTCCGGATCATCTTTTCCCACATCATCCCAAACGTGATGGCGCCGATTATCGTCGAAGCTACGATGCAGATGGCGAGGGCGATTCTCACGGAGGCTTCGCTGAGCTATCTGGGCGTCGGCGTGCAGCTTCCGACGGCGAGCTGGGGCAATATGCTGATGGAGGCGAACAATCTCGCGACGCTGACGATGCGCCCGTGGCAGTGGGTTCCGGCCGGTGCATGTATTTTTCTGGCAGTGCTGAGCATCAACTTTATCGGCGACGGCCTGCGCGACGCGTTTGATGCGAAGCAGAAAAAATAAGGAGAAGGCTATGGACAAGAGAGAAACGTATGCAAAAAGGCTGTCAGGTGTCCGCCAATATATGAAGGAACACAATCTGGACGGCGCGATGTTTACTTCCTACGAAAACCGCAGATATTACTGCGGGTTCACGGGGAGCAACGGCTATCTGATTGTCACGGAGGATGCGTGCAGCCTTATCACAGATAAGAGATATACAACACAGGCGCAGCAGCAGACGGTGGACGTGGAGGTCCTCGAGCAGGCGACCAGGCGCGTGCCGCTGGTGTCGGAGACGATACTCGAGCTTTTAGAGCTTGTGGAGATCCCGGAGGCGGGGAAAAGGGTGGATGAGTACCCGCATCAGCTCTCAGGCGGGATGCGCCAGCGCGTGATGATCGCGATGGCGCTGGCCGGGGGCCCGGAGCTGCTGATTGCCGACGAGCCGACGACCGCGCTGGACGTGACGATTCAGGCGCAGATCCTGGATCTGCTGAAATCTCTCCAGAAGAAGCTGAACATGGCCATTATCATGATCACGCATGACCTGGGCGTCATCGCGGAGATGGCGGATGAGGTCGTGGTCATGTATGCCGGTGATATCGTGGAGAAGGCGAAGACGAGGGATCTGTTTGATTCGCCGAAGCATCCTTACACGGTCGGTCTGATGGATTCCATCCCGGATGTGGACGAGAACATGGAGCGCCTGAGGACGCTGGAGGGGCTGGTGCCCAGCCTGTACGATATGCCGAAGGGCTGCCGGTTCGCGCCGCGCTGCAGGTATGCGTGCCCGGAATGTGAGAAGGAGCGGATCGAACTGACGGAGCTGGAGGACGGCAGGCAGGTGAGATGCAGGAGGTACGAGAAATGAGCGAAGTATTGATCGATGTAAAAAACCTGAAAAAATATTTCCCTGCCAGCGAAGCCGGAAAGGCCGTCAAGGCCGTAGATGATATCAGCTTCCAGATTTACAAAGGAGAGACTCTGGGCGTGGTCGGTGAGTCGGGCTGCGGAAAGTCCACAACAGGACGGCTTGTCCTGAACCTGATCGAACCGACGGAGGGGACTGTTACCTTCAAAGGGCAGGAGCTTAAGGGCCTGCACAGGAAGGAACTGCGCCGCCTGCGCCGCCAGATGCAGATCATTTTTCAGGATCCCTATGCGTCGCTTGATCCGAGGAAGACGGTGTTTCAGATCCTTTCTGAACCGTACAAGATCCATCATAAGGAGATGAGCCGTGAGGAGGTTTACGACCGTGTGGCGAAGCTGATCGAATGCGTGGGCCTGCGCCCGGAGCATATCCAGCGGTATCCGCATGAGTTCTCGGGCGGACAGAGACAGCGTGTGGGGATCGCCCGCGCGATTGCACTCAATCCCGAATTTGTCGTCTGCGACGAGCCGATCAGCGCGCTGGACGTCTCGATTCAGGCGCAGGTGATCAACTTGATGCAGGATATCAAGAAGGAATTTCAGCTTACGTATCTGTTCATTTCGCATGACCTGCGCATCATCAAGCATTTCTGCGACCGCGTGATGGTGATGTATCTTGGAAATATCGTGGAGCTGGGGACGCGCGAGGCGATCTACGAAAAGCGCCGCCATCCGTATACACAGGCGCTGCTGTCGGCGATTCCGAATATCAAAAAACAGGATCAGGGAAAGAGGATCCTGCTGACTGGCGATATCCCGAGCCCGGTCAATCCGCCGTCAGGCTGCCCGTTCCATCCGCGCTGCAGCAGCTGTATGGAGATCTGCAGGAAGGAGAAGCCCGCGCTGCGGACGATGAAGGACGGGACACAGGTGGCGTGCCATCTTAGAGTATAATTATCATTGGCAAAAATAAAAGGAAGAGGCCGAAACCTCT
>CAYRKA010000148.1:0-4162 GCA_964424785.1 uncultured Lachnospiraceae bacterium
CTCTTCCGTGAACCACTCCTGGATCTGCTTCACAAAGAGTTCCCGGATCTCCCGGTTCGGTATGGCCAGCTCCAGTCTCCCTTCCTCATCACACCCTGTCTGTGTCAGGTAGCCCGTGGTAAGCAGGACGCCCCACAGATTTTCAATCGAACGGTCCAGTTCATGGTATGTCAGTTCCTGAATTCCTGGGCCCATTATACAGCGATAAACATTGATTTATCTACGAAGTAAAAATTATTTCTTCTTATCTTTTCGAATACGTCGATACCGATTGGAAGCATTTTTCTCATAGCCTGAACTTCCTCCCGACACAGGCTGCAGCACTGCCAAATATAGCCTTGTACCCATTAACGCAATGATTTGTCAACGTGATCGAGGTATATACCCGCTCACGCCAGGATAGGATGGCATTTCATTCCGTGAGCGGATATAATACTTCCTCGTCCTGCCGGCTGAGTCTTTACGTGGGTTTTATAGCCCTTGAGTGTATCCATTACCAGCATAACCTCTTTTACAACAAATGCGACACCTGTATCATGGCACAAAAAGGCGGCCTGCATAGGCCCGCACATATTTCACCACGCCGTTCACCGCGTAGACGAGGAAATGCCAACCGGCAGCCCCGCGCCCGAATCCCACATAACGGTATACCTTGTAGGTCATCGCCGCCGACTGCACCTTGCTGCCTGATTTGCCGCTGCTGCTCAGGCGGTATTTGAGCAGAGGCTCATCGATCGCCACTGCCCGGCCATACTTTCTCAGGATGCGCAGCCACATGATATAATCCTCGTGGCTGTCCTCATGCTCCATCGGGAATTCACGCGCGACATCCGTGCGCAGCACGGCAGATGAGCAGTTGATGCAATTGTGCCGCAGCAGCGAGCGGTATGTGATCTCCGGCCTCACGCCGATCACGCGCCCGGTCAGCCGTCCCTCCGGCGTCACGAGCTCCCGCCCGGTCGAACAGAGCACTGCCTGTTCACGCTCCATCAGCTCGAGCTGCCTGCGCAGCTTGCCCTCTTCCCACCAGTCGTCCGCGTCGAGAAACGCCACATAGCGGCCGCGCGCGATGCGCACACCGCGGTTCCGTGTGGCAGCAGCGCCAATATTTTTCTGGTTGCGGATATAAACGACCTCCGTCCGGTCACGGTACTCCTGCATCACACCTGCAAGCCCATCCGGCGAGCAGTCGTCGATCACGAGGATCTCCTTCTCAACGTCCTGCGCAAGCGCAGAATCCAGTGCGCAGCGGATCGTTCCTGCGCAGCGATATGCCGGCATGATCACTGAGACCAGCGGATGCACCCCATTCTCTTTGCCCATTATTTCTTCCTTTTCCCGGTTTTATGTGTGGACGCAGTCTTCTGCCAGTGCTCAACGCCCTCTGTATTTTCCTTCTGGAACAGGATCTTGATCGTCGTCGCCAGCAGCTGAAGATCCAGGATGAACGAATAATTCTCAATATAAGTCAGATCAAGCTTGAGCTTGTCATACGGAGCCGTATTGTATTTGCCGTATACCTGCGCGTAGCCGGTGAGCCCGGCCTTCACCTTGAGGCGGTACTCAAATTCCGGGATCTCCTTGCAGTATTCCGCCGCGATCTCCGGGCGCTCCGGGCGCGGGCCGACGAGCGACATATCGCCCTTAATAATATTGAAAAACTGCGGCAGCTCGTCCAGATGCACATTGCGCAGCACACGGCCGACCGGCGTCACGCGGCTGTCTCCTTTCATCGCAAGGCGCGCCCCCTCCGACTCGGAGTCCATGCGCATACTCCTGAACTTGTAGACCATGAATACCTTCCCGCCCTGCGTCAGGCGCTCCTGCCGGTAAAAGACCGGGCCTCCATCGTAGGCCTTGACAAGCAGCGCGATCAGCAGGAGCAGCGGGGACAGCACCACAAGCATCACCAGCGAGGCCAGGATATCAAAAATCCGCTTGATTACCTGCTGCTCCGCAGTCAGGCCGCAGTTGCGGAACAGCAACAGCGGCGAATCAAACAGATTGATCTTCTCGGAGCTCATAATCATGATATCGGAAATCTTCGGCTGGCAGTAGCAGCGGATATTGTGCTCGAAGCAGTATTTCAGGAAAATATTCCTCTCATGCGCCGGGATATCCCCGATCATCACGGCCTGATGCTTCAGGATCTCGCGCTTGATCGCCTCCTCGCCCTTCCCGAGCGATATCTTGCCGGTAATGATGTATTTGTCCTTCCGGCTCTCCATCTTCTTCATCAGGGGCTTCGGGCTGAACCGGCCATAGATCAGCAGGATCTCGTGCGGCGGATAGATCCGTGTGTAGATCAGCCTCATGAACAATACCCACAGCACAACCATCACGAGATTGATCCCTGTGACTCCGAGCATCGGCTGTATATGCTCCAGAAAGCGCCAGCGTCCGATCAGGGCAAGCTGCAGATATGCAACAGAATTGACGATCAGGACTGAAAAAATCTGGGAGAGCAGCACGTCGAGCACGCGCTGGTAGCCGACCTTGAATGCCGAAAAAAGCTTCGAAACCGCAACCACCATCAGGGCATACAGCCCGATCAGGGTCCAGTGCCCCCAGTAGCCGTAACGCCTGCCGATAATCTCCCTGACATGATAATGATGAAACCATGCATACGCAAAAACCCCTGTCTGTCCCGCTACAATCAGCACGGAAGCCAGGAACATGATCAGCCTTTTATATCGTTCCCTCTTTCTCACCGGCTTCTTCCTCCTTGATTTCGTATATTATAGAACACTTCTGCCAAAAAGACAACCTTCCTCATAAATGGAATCGTCAGATTTTCCCCGAAAAGCTCCCGGGATGTCAAATTTTACAAATTACTTAAGAAATTTTTCCATCTGATATACTTGCATTCACCCTATCCAAAAGCTATAATGGCTGGGTAATATTGACAGAATGATCTGATCATCAATTAAGGGGAGATAAGTATGAATATCAGAAAATTGATTACCGCGTTATGCCTTGCCGGCGGACTCGCGTTTGCAGCTCCGGCGCTGGCTCCGCTGACTGGCATATCACAGCCGATGGCCACGGTGCTCGCCGATACCGGATGGCAGCAGGATGCCAACGGCATTTATTATCTTGAGAACGATACAAAGGTAACCGGCTGGAAGACGATCGACGACGCTACCTATTACTTTGACGCCAGCGGATACCGTGTATCCGGTACACGACAGATTGGCGGCAAGAAGTATTATCTCGACCCAAAGGACAACGGAGCCCGCGCGACCAGCAAATGGTGCAAGATTAACGGGAAATATTACTATTATAATAAGAACGGAGTCCTCCGCACCGGTATGTTCACAGTCGGCGGCAAAACCTATCTGACAACATCCTCCGGCGCACGCAGGACCGGGATGGTGACTGTTAACAGCCGGAAATACTACTTCCGCAAAAACGGCTCCATGAAAACCGGCTGGTTTACCTACAAGGGCGAAAAGTACTATTTCAACAAGACGAAGACATCCTCCAGTTACGGCGCAGCCAGGACAGGCTGGGCCAAGATCAGCGGCTCCTGGTATTACTTCAACCAGGACGGCACGATGAAGACCGGCTGGCTCCTTGACAACATGAAGTATTACTATTTCAGCAAGAAGACCGGCAAGATGCTGACCGGCAAGCACACGATTGGCGGCAAAACCTATGATTTCGGCTCCAGCGGCGGCTTCAAAGCCGAGATTGAGGGCGCATGGAGCATACAGGTGAACCGCAAGAGCAATTTTGTCGTTGTGTATAAGGGGACAACAGCGGTCAAGGCTTTCGTCTGCTCCACGGCGGCCGATGGCGTGTCGACGCCGACAGGCACCTTCACCCTACTCGACAAGCTGCGCTGGCATGAGCTGAACGGGCCGAGCTGGGGACAGTACTGCTCCCATATTACATCCGACATCCTGTTCCACTCGGTACCCTGCACCAAATATAATGACAACCACTCGCTGAACGCGGCGGCTTACAACAAGCTCGGTTCTGCCGCTTCAGGCGGCTGCATCCGCCTGACTGTCAAATCTGCGAAATTTATTTATGATAACTGCCCGGTTGGCACAAAAGTTACGATCAGCGACAGCGTTGCCAGGCCAAAGGGCATCTCGATTGAGACAGCCCAGAAGATTCCTCTGACGCAGAATTATGATCCGACCGATCCGAATGC
>CAYRKA010000149.1:0-4124 GCA_964424785.1 uncultured Lachnospiraceae bacterium
ACGATGGGGATTGGCGGGGAAATCCAGCCGGAGGAATACCACGCTTTAATTCAGACGTGGGGTGGGAAGTTAATACCCAGGTTGATTGACATGAGGATGATAGAATGAAAGCGCGGCTCTGCTCCGTGATGCTGTGGATGCTCACACGCTCCCGTTATATAACACATAGAACAAACACGTTATCACTCGCCGAGGTGTATTAAATTCTTTTATAGCTAGTTACGGCTAACCCACAGGCAAAAAATAATCCCGCCGCAGGAAATCGGAATCACTTCTCTCCGATCTCCCACAGCGGGGTTATGTCTATTTTCTTATTCTACTACAGCGCCACTGACAGCATTCATGTGTGCTCGTAGATCATCGGGCCGCCGCACAGCGCGCTCTCCCGGTCGATGCGCTCAGTCTGCGCTGTGTCGTCTCTCCCTCCATGCTGCCTCCCGGCAGCTATTTTCCTTACGCCTCAAAGTCTCCCAGAACGCAAAAAGTGTGCGGCTAAAAGTCGGATTTACGCCTTTATAGCCACACACCATCTGGTAAGTATTTCTTTTACAGGAAACGGGTCCCGCTGTCTCTCGTAATTTAATCTAAGTAATCGCCGACAGGACTGGTATTGTACTGCTTCTTAATCTTGATCATGAACGAGCCGTCTTCCTGCTCTGTCTCCTCTATGATCCTGTACTTTGTGCCCTTCCGGTCCAGGGATCTCTTGTACTGCTCTACTTCCTCCCTGACCTTTTTCACTGCGTAATCATGGCCGAGATCTTCATTCAGCATAAAATGCAAGGTCTGGCAGATGCAAGCCGCCTTTATTCTTTTCACTTTTGTTACCTCCTTCTGGCAATTCTCCTGCCGCTTTGTATATAATAGTATTCTATCATTTTCCCAGTGAATTTTCAAAAGGCACAGTTCACAATAATTAAGTCCGCATACGTCGTGCAATTTCACCAACCCGGCTCATCTGAGCCCTCCACCTGCGCTCATCCCTCTGGTTCCCGCCCGGAACCGCCTCAACCATGCGCTTCGCCGGGCTGCCTTTTACCGCACAACCCTTACCTGTACCGGGACATGGCCGAGCAATTCACCGCTCCGCTCATCCGGCTGGCTGCAGCCTGCGTACAGCGTGAAATGCGTGCCGTCGTGAATGCTTCTCCCGTCCTCATCGACGACTGTGAAAGCTTCCGGCGCGATGCCCATGCGAACCGTACGCTTCTCTCCTGCCGCGAGGTAAATCCGCCGGAACGCGCACAGGGACGGATTGCGGGCCGCGAGGGCAGAATCTTCATTCTTAATATAGATCTGTAATACCTCACCGGTCGCGGCGCTGCCGCGGTTCTCGACTGTGAGCTCCAGGGTTACGCCGCGTTCGGAATCTGCTGTATTGCCCGCAGCGCCCGTATCATCTACAACCTTCGCCGCCGTCACGCGCACGTCCCCATACGTCAGCCCATACCCGAACGGGTACTGCGCTTTCCCCTCGAGGTAGCGGTAGGTGCGGCCTTTCATTGTGTAATCAGTGAACTCCGGCAGCTCCTCCAGGCTCTCGTAGAAGGTCACCGGCAGCTTGCCGGAAGGGGAAACATCCCCGAAGAGCAGCTCCGCCGCAGCGGCCCCGCCCTGCGCACCCGGATACCAGAGCTGCAGGATCGCATTAAAATGCTCCGCCGCATAGCTCATGTCTATATCGCTCCCGGCCATCATGCACAGCACGACCGGCTTCCCGGTCTGAGCGACTGCTTCCATCAGGTCGCGCTGCGGCTGCGGGAGCTGCAGGTCCGTCTTGTCCCCGGACGCATAGCCGTTGCCGGTGTCGCCCTCCTCGCCCTCGAGCGTCTCGTCCAGCCCGACGCAGAGTGCCACGACATCACTGTTCTTCGCGACAATGCGCGCCTCCGACAGCCGATCCCCCGCGTACGCCAGGCCCTCCGTGCGGTCGCGGGACAGCTCACAGCCAACTGACGTCAGCACCCGCACGTCGCTGCCGAGATAATCCTGCAGGCCCTCCAATACCGTCACGTAACGAGAAGCTGTCCCGTGATAATTGCCAACCAGCGCTGCCCTGCTGTCCGCGTTCGGGCCGATCACCCCGATGGTATGGATCTCTTCCTTATTTAATGGCAGCAGTCCGTCATTCTTCAGCAGCACTGCGCTCTCAGCCGCAGCCCGCTTCGCGAGCGCGAGATGCCCTGCGGATTCCACAACAGTGTACGGAACCGCATCGTACTCACTCCCGTCAAAGAGACCCAGCAGATAGCGGGTCGTGAACAGCCGCACCGCCGCCTGTGTGATCGCCTCCTCGCTCACAAGGCCGCTCCGATAAGCATTTATAATATGCAGATAGGTATTTCCGCAGTTGAGGTCGCAGCCGTTGTTGATCGCAAGGGCCGCAGACTCCTTCGCCGAATCCGTCACCATATGATGCTCGTGGAAATCACGGACCGCCCAGCAGTCCGAGACGAAATGCCCCTCGAAGCCCCACTCGCCGCGCAGGATCCGCTGCAGGGACGGGCTGCCGCAGCACGGCTCGCCATTCACCCTGTTGTACGCTCCCATGACAGCTTCGACGCCTGCCTCGGTGACGAGCGCCCGGAACGCCGGAAGATACGTCTCATGCAGATCCTTTTCCGAAACCACAGCATTGAACTCATGGCGCATCGCCTCAGGGCCGGAATGTACCGCGAAATGCTTTGCGCACGCCGCTGCTTTCAACGTCCCACCGCTGCCCTGCAGACCTTTCACAAAAGCCGCCCCGAGGCGGGATGTCAGGTAGGGATCCTCCCCGTACGTCTCATGCCCGCGCCCCCAGCGCGGGTCACGGAAAATATTCACATTCGGTGACCAGAAGGTCAGACCCTTGTAGATATCACGGTCGTCCTCGCCGCTGTAGGCGTTGTACTTCGCGCGCCCTTCCGTCGCAATCGCATCCGCGATTTCTCCTGCCAGCTCCGTGTCAAACGTCGCCCCGAGGCCGATCGCCTGCGGGAATACGGTCGCCTGCCCTGCGCGCGCGACGCCGTGCAGGGCTTCATTCCACCAGTTATACGCCGGTATCCCCAGCCGCGGTATCGCCGGGGCATCGTACTTAAGCTGGCTTGCCCGCTCCTCGACGGTCATCTGCGCCACGAGCGCCTCCGCTTTCCTGCTTGCCTCTGTCCTGTTCATCTCTCATCCCCCTCGTCAGCCCTTCACCGCACCTGTCGTCAGGCCCTCCACTATCTGGTTACTGAACATACAGTACACTATAATCGTCGGCGCGATCGCAATGATAATCGCCGCGAACATCTGCACATAGTTTGTCGCATACGGCCCCACGAAGTATGTCAGCGTAACCGGCAGTGTCTTCTTCGCCGGATCCGAGATAAATACCATCGCGAGCAGCAGCTCGTTCCAGTTGCCGACAAACGTCATCAGGCCCGACACGAAAAGTCCGGTCCGGCACAGCGGCAGCGCAATGCTGAAAAAGCACCGGTAGATCCCGCAGCCGTCGATCGCAGCCGCCTCAAACAGTTCACCCGGCATCGACTTGAAGAAGCCCGTCAGCAGGAAAACCGTCATTGGCAGCGAAAATGTGATGTACGGCAGCATCAGGCCGAACCGCGAGTTCGTGAGCCCCAGTCCCGCGAAGCGCACGAACAACGGGATCAGGATACAGTGGACCGGCACCATCATACCGATCAGGAAAAACGTGTGCGTCGCCTCCGCGAGCTTCCAGCGCATTCTTCCGATCGCGAATGCTGCCATCGCCCCGAAAAACAGGCTGACTACCAGCGTCACGCCGCAGACCAGCACGGAGTTCAGCAGCGCTGTCCCGAGGCGCCCGAGCGTCCATGCCTCGACATAGTTGTTCCAGTGGATCGAGTCCGGCAGGCCGAACGGCTCCGCCATGACGCCTGCATTATCCTTCAGGGATACCATCAGCATCCACAGAAGCGGCGCTATGTAGACCACAGCAAGCAGCAGGAGTATGATGTAAATAACAATAATAACCGGGCTGAGCGGTTTTTTGCGATTTTTCACAGCATTTTTTTCCATAATTCCGCCCTCCTATGCTTCATAAGTCTCGACCTTGATGACATGCTTGACAAGCAGCGTCACGATCAGGCACAGCACCAGCAGCACAACTGAGA
>CAYRKA010000150.1:0-4113 GCA_964424785.1 uncultured Lachnospiraceae bacterium
CTGATCTCTACTTCGTCATTTTCGAAGAAAAACTCTGTCAGGTATGTTTCTTCCGTCTCGCTCTCGGACTCCGTCTCACTCTCGGGTTCTGTCTCGCTCTCGCTCTCTGCTCCTGCTTCAGTTTCAGATTCGCTCTCCGTGCCCGGCTCGCTTTCGGGTCCCTCTGACAGCCGCTGCGTCTCCGGTTCCCCTGCCGGCTCTGATTCTGCCGCAGGCTCGGCCTGCTCCGTCTCTTTCTCACTCTCTGTCTGCTGTGTCCCAGGCTGCCCCGCGACAGTCTCTGGTTCCTTCTGCTCCGTCTCCTTCTCCGCAGCCCCGCTCTCTGTCTTTGCTGCCGCTTCGCTCTCTGTCTTTGTTGCTGCATCGCTCTCCGCAGCCGCTTTCGTATCAGCCTCGTTCTTCGCCGCAGCTTCGCTCTCCGCAGCCGCTTCGCTTTCTTCCGCTGCCTGCGCTGTCACTTCTTTTGCCGCAGCTTCGTTTTCTTCCGCCGCCTCATCCTGTGTGGCCTCCGCCTGTGACCCTTCAGCGCGGGTAATGAGCTGCCCCATATCCGTCTGTGCAAACACCATTGCGCACGTGAGGGCCACTGATAACATCCGTCTGATCTTCTGATCCTTCATATGCTTATTCCTTCTTTCTGATCTGCTTCTCCTTTTGGGAGTTACGATGTTTTCTTTTTATTATACTTTGCCCCGAAATATTATGCAACAGATTTTCCACAATTTTTTAGAATTAATCCCGAACTATAATACAAAAACTCAAGGTAAGGACTTTGCAACCCCGATTTCACGGGACGCGGCTTTCGTTGCCTCCTTTTATGGAAAAGATCTTCCGGTCTGTGGCTCCCGTACCCGTTGCGTTCCCAGCTCTGTTGTGGTAAATTGTTGGTAAAAAAGGAGGCTGACAGAGCATGAACAGAGAACGTACAACAGGCCTGGTCCACATCTACTGCGGTGATGGGAAGGGCAAGACGACAACCGGGATGGGGCTGTGCGCCCGCGCGGCGGGATACGGCTGCAGGGTGCTGATCTACCAGTTTATGAAGGATAATTCGACGAGCGAACGCGCCGTCCTGAAGCTTTCCGGGAATATCACGATTGTGGACGGGCTCCCGCAGGAGAAGTTCAGTTTTCAGATGACGCCGGAGGAAAAGGCGGAGAGGAAGGCTTTTTACGAAGAGCAGTTCCGGGCTGTGACGGAAAAGGCGCGCGATGAGGATTATGACGTGCTGTTCCTGGATGAGGCGATCTATACGATCCGCGCCGGGCTGCTCGACGAGTCCCTCGTGATTGATTTCCTGCAGAAAAAGCCGCCGCATCTCGAGGTTATCCTGACCGGGCAAGGCCCCGGCCGGGCGCTCCTGGACGCGGCAGATTACGTGTCTGAGATCAGAAAAATCAAGCATCCCTTTGACAGGGGGATCGCGGCGCGCCCGGGGATCGAGCGATAAGCGGCGCCGTATGGCAAGCGTAAAAACTGTGCTATTGCAGGAAGCACTAGCAGGTCGCCCCGCCGACAACGGTTTTCTCAAGGATCTTTTTCTTGTCAATCGCACTGTTGAGCAGCTTATCCTGCACATATTCAAAGCCGAGCCTTGCAATCGTATCTGCGAAGCGCTCTCCTGAGATGCCCTCATCCCGGAAGAACAGGATCGCGCGCTCGACCACATCGACCACTTCCTCCTCTGTGGTGAGGATCCGGTCCAGGGCACGCCCCTCGGCCACCTTCTTGCCCCAGCGTCCGCCGATGTAGACCTTGTAGCCGGTCAGGGACTCGTTCACCGCGCCGAACGGGCACTTGTCCACGCAGCGTCCGCAGTGGTTGCACTCCTCCGGCGCGATCCGGATCCTGCCGTCCTCCAGCTTTGCCACCCTGATCGGACAGGTCTTCTCTACCTGGCAGGCCTTGCAGCCTCTGCACTTTGAAGGGTCGATCTCCGGCAGCCGCTGGCCGATAATGCCGATGTCATTCAGATCCGGCTTGACACAGTTGTTCGGGCAGCCGCCGACCGCAATCTTGAACTTATGCGGCAGTGATACATCATGGTAGCCCTTGTAGTACAGGTCATGCAGCTTCTCGGAGAGCGCGAACGTATCGATCAGGCCATACTGGCACGTCGTACCCTTGCAGGACACGACCGGGCGCACCTTCGAGCCGGTCCCTCCCGTCTCAAGGCCCGCCTCCGCCAGGAATGCAAAGATGTCCTCCAGGCTGTCGTATGGCACTCCCTGGATTTCCAGTGTCAGGCGCGTCGTCATCGTCACCTCGCCGGAGCCGAATTTCTCCGCGGCTTCCGCAACCTTCATCTGCTCCTCGGCGGTCAGCTTGCCGTTGCGGGTAATCACGCGCACATTAAACACGTCGTCGTACCGCTTGTCCTGCAGGCAGCCCAGCCCTTTGACACGTTTGATCTCCGCCGCCGGGAGCTTTTTGCCGTTGCGCGGCACCTTCACCTCATTGAAAAACGCGCCTCCCTCCAACACCTTTGTGTTGGTATAGCCGTACGCTTTCAGGCGGTTCTGCAGGAAATATCCTCTCTTGCCCTTCGCGCACACCAGCAGCAGCTTCGCATCCTTCTCCAGCCCCTCAATCGGCCCGGTGACCTCCGCCAGGTTGATCCACCGCGCATTCGGGATCGCCGCCTCCGGCTGCACATCCAGCACCGTATAGCCTTTCGCGGCCCCGCCCGCGTACTCGGCAGGGCTCATGGAGGTAAAGAGGCCGTCCAGCTTGTTTTCCAGGATATAACATGCCGTGACGAACGGATGGATCGCTGTGGAGAACGGCGGCGCGTACGCGAAATCAAGCGTATCGAAATCGTCCAGCTTCATCCCCTGCGAGATGCCTGTCACGGCAATATCTGTCATCTTATCCACAGCGCCCGCGCCGAATACCTGCAGCCCCAGCAGCTTCCTGGTGGCAGTCTCGGCTGTCATTTTAACGACAAACGAAGAAGCGCCCGGATAATAATGGGCCTTGTCATCCAACACGCAGGTCACGGACGTCGCCTCATAGCCCGCGGCCTTTGCCTGTGCCTCGGTGAGTCCGGTCCGGCCTCCGTTCAGGGTCGGGAGGAGGCGCACTACCCCGGTCCCGAGGCAGCCGCCGTACCCGCCGCCCTGACCATTCAGGGCCTTCGCCATAGCGCGGGCTGCCAGGTTCGCCGTGGATCCCATAGCGGACCACTGTGGCTGTCCCGTCTGCGCATTCTTCACCATTGCGCAGTCGCCAACCGCGTAAATATCCGGCAGATTGGTCTGCATCTGCGCGTCGACCAGGACCGTCCCCTTGAACATCTCAAGGCCCGAATCCGCCAGAAACGCTGTGGCCGGGCGCACGCCGATCGCCAGAATGACAAGATCCGCCGCAAGCGGACCATTGTCGGTGACGACCTTCTCCGCCCGCTCCGTCCCCTCGATCCCTCTCAGCATCGTAGAGGTCAGGACGCGCATACCCGCCGCCTTGAGCTGCTTCTTCGCGTAATCCGCCATCTCCTCATCATAAGCGTTCGGCATAATCTGGGGCGCTGCGTCAATGACCGTTACCTCCAGCCCCCGCGCCATCAGGTTTTCCGCGACCTCCAGGCCGATAAATCCGGCGCCGCACACGACCGCCCTGCGGCACTTCCGCTCCTCCGCATAAGCGCGGACCGCCACCGCGTCATCCGGAGTCCGCACACAGAACACGCCCGGAAGCTGCACGCCGTCCGCTGCCGGGACAAAGGGTACCGCCCCCGTCGCGATAATCAGCCTGTCATAATCCTCTGTAAATACCTCCCCCGACGCTTTCTTCAGACAGACTGTCTTCGCGGCGCTGTCCACAGAGGTAGCCTCACAGCCTGTATAGACCTCCACCCCCGTCAGTGCGGAATACTTCTGCGGCGTATTGACAATCAGCCCTTCGCGCGCAGGGATATCCCCTCCAATATAATAAGGAAGGCCGCATCCCGCATAAGAGATGTCCTCCCCTTTCGTATAGACGCGCACTACTGCGCAGCGGTCGCACCGCTTCAGCTTCGCGGCGGCCTTCGTACCGGCGGCTACGCCGCCAAGAACCACATACTTCATAATATCCGTCTCCTTCGTAACCATATTTGCCGCAACAATTCAGCCG
>CAYRKA010000151.1:0-3969 GCA_964424785.1 uncultured Lachnospiraceae bacterium
CGTGCAAGCACGACGAGTCTGTATATCTATTTCAAAGCGGCCGTGAATAGTAACGATAAATCAGATCACTACAATCACTCCGCCATCGTTCGCATACATGGAGGAAATACCGGCTGTGTCGAGCAGGATCACATCGCGGACTTTGATGCGTGCCAGGACTGCATCGCGAACCATCCGCCCGCGCTCCGGGCAGTTGCAGTGCGAGATCGCCAGGATCTTCTCCTCCGGGTGCTCGACACGCTCCGCGATATAGCCGACCATCTTGACAAGCGCCTTGTTGATGCCGCGCGCCTGGTCGAGCTGGATAATCGTCCCCTCCGGTGTCGAACCCATGACAGGCTTGATCCTGAGGACGGAGGCAGCGAATGCCTTGAGGTTGCTCAGGCGTCCGTTCTTGCGCAGCGTCTCTAGGCTCTCCAGGACAAAGTAAGTGTTCTGTGTGTCAATATATTCCTCAACTGTCTCCACGAGCTCTTCAAACCCCATCCCTGCGGCCTCGCATTCCTGTATCTTCGCCGTAATCAACGTCTCCCCGATCGATGCGGACCGGGAATTGAACACATGCACCTGCAGCCCGGGACGCTCCTCCGCGAGCAGCTCCTTCGCGAGCACCGCACTGTTGTACGATCCGCTCAGCTCCGCAGAGAGCGTCACCGCGTAGGCGCGCTTCCCGCTCTTCGCAAAAGCTTCCTTATAATAGTCAGGTGAAGGACAGGCAGACTTCGGGCCATTCGGGCTCTCCGCCACTCTCTTCAGGAAATCCGCCTGGTCAAACGTATCGTCATCGATAATCGAATATCCGTCGACCTCCATCGTCAGCGGCGCGGAAACGATATGTTCATCCGCCTTCATCTCCTGCGTGCGCTCACCACAACTGTCCATCACTATAATATAATCCATAACAGCCTCCTGTAATATTCCGAACCTTTATAACTGTTTTTAAAGAATCCGCAATGTAGTTTTTAATACTATATCATGATAGCATATATGTCCACACTTTGGAAGAGTAAATTTCTGATTTTTTTCTTTCCTATCCGGCCGTCCTCATGTATAATAGGATTATTCACGATTATCGTGCAATCTGGTTTTGGTACTGTGCTGCATACAAATGGCATAAGACATTTAAGGAGGACCTTACGTGCGTTCTTTTCTGATCCAGGACGTCCGCGCTTTCATGAAGAAGCTGCTGATCTCCGATACCTTTGATCCCTTCCTGCTCTCCGAAGCTTCGATCACGACCTTCGCCACCTTCCACGTAGACGGCAGCTTCCATGCAGATTATCTTGATACATCCGAGGCCGAGCTGCTGACTACGGAGAAATGCGGCTACACGCTGTGGAAGCGCGTGCGCCCGTTTTTCTTCGAGCTCACCCGCGGCAGGCATACGCCCCTCTCCTTTCGGATCGTACTTCGCCTCGCTCCGTACAACGTTGAGAAGCTGCTGCGCCAGGGCGGCCTTACTCTCCCGTCGGACGACGTGGACGGATTATTCGTCAACATTCTTTTTGACGGGGCGGCCCTGACCTGTACCAGCGGTGTCTCGCTGCGCGTCTTCTCCCTCGACAAAACGCTGGAACGCGCCTGGGATGATATGCTTGAGAAATTTTTCCGCAGCCAGGAGCTGCCCTTCACAATCGGGTAAAGGCTTGTTAGGCCATGAATAGTAATCTTGTTAGCACTCATTTCGATTGAGTGCTAATTTTTTCTTGACATTTCCCGGATACGGTATTAAGATAGGTGAAAACGCAAACATCAGTCTTGATAAAGTAAAAAGGAGTTGTTACAGTATGAGCAAGAAAACAGGGAGTCTTTCCATCAACAGCGAAAACATTTTCCCAATTATTAAAAAGTGGCTGTATTCAGACCACGATATCTTTGTACGTGAGATGATCTCGAACGGCTGCGATGCCATCACGAAGCTCGCGAAGCTGGAGGTCATGGGCGAGTACACTTACCCGGATGATTACAAGAAACAGATCCAGGTCATTGTCAATCCTGAGGAGAAGACACTGAAGTTCATCGATAACGGTATCGGCATGACGGCTGACGAGGTCGAAGAATATATCACACAGATCGCTTTCTCAGGCGCAGCCGACTTCCTCAATAAGTATAAGGATAAGACGACGGATGACGAGATCATCGGCCATTTCGGCCTCGGTTTTTATTCTGCGTTTATGGTAGCGGATGAGGTGCACATCGACACGCTTTCCTGCCAGGATGGCGCTGTACCTGTACACTGGGAATGCGACGGCGGCACAGAGTACACACTCGAGGAGGGCAGCCGCACAGACGTCGGCACAGAGATCACCCTGTTCCTCGGCGAGGATTCCGTCGAGTTCGCAAACGAATACAGGATGCGTGAGGTCATCGAGAAGTACTGCTCCTTTATGCCGGTTGAGATCTTCCTCTCCAAAGCGAACGCTGAGCAGCAGTATGAGACGATCGATGAGTCCGAGCTGCGTGACGATGACGTGATCGTGGAGCGTATCCATGAGGACGCGAAGACCGAGGAAAAGGAAAATGAGAACGGCGAGAAAGAAGTCGTCGAGGTATCCCCGGCGCGCGACCGCGTCAAGATCAACAAGCGCCCGGTTTCCCTGAGCGACACGCACCCGCTCTGGGCAAAGCATCCGAACGACTGTACCGAGGAGGAGTACCGTGAATTCTACCGCAAGGTCTTCCTCGACTACAAGGAGCCGCTGTTCTGGATCCACCTGAACATGGATTATCCGTTCAACCTGAAGGGCATCCTCTACTTCCCGAAGATCAACACGGAATATGACTCGATCGAGGGCAAGATCAAGCTGTACAACAATCAGGTATTCATAGCTGATAATATTAAGGAAGTCATTCCGGAATTCCTGATGCTGTTAAAGGGTGTCATCGACTGCCCAGACCTGCCGCTGAATGTCTCCCGCTCCGCCCTGCAGAATGACGGCTTCGTGAAGAAGATTTCGGATTATATTACAAAGAAGGTTGCAGACAAGCTGACCGGTATGTGCAAGACAGACCGTGAAAATTACGAGAAATACTGGGATGACATCAGCCCGTTCATCAAATACGGCTGCATCAAGGACAGCAAGTTCGGCGAGAAGATCATGGACTGTGTCCTCTACAAGAACCTTGACGGCAAGTACCTGACGATCAAGGATCTCGCTCCTGAGGAAGAGAAAAAGGAGGATGCAGAGAATACTGAGAATACCGAAAGCACCGAAAATACCGAAAATACTGAGAATGCCGGGGATACCGCGTCAGCTGATTCCGATGAGGACAAGGAAGACAAGGAGCCGCCGAAGAAGACGATCTACTATGTGACCGATGAGGTGCAGCAGAGCCAGTACATCAATATGTTCCGCGAGGCCGGCATGGATGCCGTGATCCTGCGCCACAATATTGACACGGCGTTCATCTCCCACATGGAACAGCTCAACGACAAGATCAAATTCCAGCGCATTGATGCTGAAGTCACCGACACTGTCAAGGAGGAGACCTCTGAGGAAGAGCTCAAGGAGACGACCGACACGCTGACTGAGGTATTCCGCAAGGCACTCGGCAAGGACAAGCTGACCGTCAAGGTCGAGAAGCTCAAGAATGAGAACATCTCTTCCATGATCACGCTGTCTGAGGAGAGCCGCCGGATGCAGGAAATGATGAAGATGTACAATATGTACGGTATGGATCCGTCGATGTTCGGCAACGAGGAGACGCTGATCCTGAACGCCGGGAACAAGCTTGTCCAGTACGTCGCGGCCAACAAGGATTCCGACAAGGTACCGATGATCTGCGAACAGCTCTACGACCTCGCAATGATCGCGCACAAGCCGCTCGCCCCGGAGGAAATGACGAAATTCATCACAAGAAGCAACGAGATCCTGATGCTTCTGGTGAATCAGTAAGCTGCTACCCGGGCCACAGTTACTATTCACAGTCGATTCGGAATAGATATACAGACTCGTCGTGCTCGCACGT
>CAYRKA010000152.1:0-3887 GCA_964424785.1 uncultured Lachnospiraceae bacterium
AAACGGATACGCAAATCTGCGACCGAACAGCTCCAGCGAAGTATCCGCCGGACCACCCGCACAGATCGTATCCATGTTCACGCGGATCTCCTGCCACTTCTCATAATTGCGGGCCGCTGTATCCCCGGCGCCCTTCGCCCCCGGCCCCGGGATCTGATTCTTACAGGCTCTCCCGTTACAGACCGCACACGCCTTGCAGTACGGCCCGATGCAACCCCGCGCCTGCTCCAAAACCTCCTGATAATTCATAAGCAACATCCCTTTCCTGCCCGGTTCCCATCATCCTACCTTCAGGATCATTTCCAGCACACGCTTCGCGCACACCGCGATCTCCTCACGCGTGATGCGTCCTTCGTCGTAATCCTTTTTCAGCCTTTCCGGGAAGCCACAGCCCATCTTGACGTCATTTCCTGCCCGAAGCTCAAGATACTGTTCCGCATGGTTCCACCAGTCGGTCGTGACCATGCCGCCAAAGCCCCACTCGTCACGCAGGATCTCCGTCAGCAGGTCATGCCGCTCGGACGACCGCTGCCCGTTCACGATATTGTACGACGACATGATTGTCCACGGATCGGACTCCTTCACGACAATCTCGAAGCCCTTCAGGTAAATCTCGCGCAGCGCGCGCTCGGACACGCGGGAATCGCTCTCGAAGCGGCACGTCTCCTTGTTGTTGCACGCGAAGTGCTTCACGGAAGCGGCCACGCCCTGTGACTGGATGCCGCGCACCATCGCAGCGCCCATCTTGCCCGCGATCAGCGGATCCTCTGAATAGTACTCAAAGTTCCTGCCGCACAGCGGGCTTCTGTGAATGTTCATCGCGGGGGTCAGCCACACGCCGATATTATTCTCCACGACCTCCGAGGCGCCCGCCGCCCCGACACGCTCCAGCAGCGCCGGATCCCACGTGCAGGCAAGCAGCGTCGCGCACGGGAACGCTGTCGTATTGACGCCGCACCACGGCTGGATGCGCAGGCCCGCAGGCCCGTCCGCCGTCATCACATTCGGCACGCCATACTCCGGCAGGTTGCCGAAGCCGAACGTGTTCGCGACGCCCGTATTTGGCTGGCCGCAGACAAGCTGGATCAGGTCGTCAACGGAAAGCTGCTCCATGAACTCGTCCAGGCTGTGTTTCCCATCCGTTACTTCAGCAAGCTGCATTTTCTCAGGCTCCACCATGAAGCCTGCTCCCGCCCTCCCGGTTACGTCCGGGCATTTCGCCGGGGTATCCTGCGGGTTCCACGCGGAAATCCGCACACGTGACTCATCCACCACCAGCTCCTCATAAGTACCGTCCGGGCGCAGGCGCTTCGTGAGCATATTCGGCGCGCACCGGGAAGCGAGCTGCTCCGTCACGGTATCCTGAGCCACTGTAACCACACAGTCAATCTTCTTTGCATCGCGCACATTTGCGCCGAGATAGAGCGAATACTCCCCCTTCTCCAGCACATACGCCGATTTGCGGATCCTGCCGACATCATCGTAGGAGGCAAGCGCCGAAAGATCCGCCGTGAGCCTGAGCATCTGCACCTCACCCGGCTGCAGCAGGCGGGTCTTCGCAAATGCCTTCAGCTCCCTCGCGGGCTTGCCGAGCTGCCCCTGCGGCGCGCTCACATAGAGCTGTACCGTCTCGCGCCCCGCTCTGTCCCCCGTATTGACCACACTGCACAGCACCTCGACCACATCACCCTTCACATGGGCGCGGCCTACCTCGGTCTCAAACTGTGTATAAGAAAGGCCATAGCCAAACGGATAATTTACCTTTTCCTGCATCCCCGGGACCGTCTCAAAATAGCGGTATCCTACATAAATATCATCCGTATATTCGACATAGCGCTCCGAATCATGGAAATGCGCGGAGGACGGATAATCCTCCAGCCGCTTGGCAAACGTATCGACGAGCCTGCCGCATGGATTCCTGTCCCCGCAGAGCAGCTCCGCAGCCGCCAGGCCGCCCTCCATGCCGCCCTGCCATGCCATGAGCACCGCCTGAGGTTTCGCGTCATCCGCAAACCATGATGAGTCCACGACACCTCCGACATTCAGCACGGCAATCACATTCGCGAAATTATTTTTCACCGTATCGACCATCCTCTGCTCCGCAGCCGACAGGTAAAAGTCACCACGTTCGAACACCCGCGCAGCCTGCCCGAGCAGCCCGGCCTCGCCGCCCTGGAACTCAGAGACATGGCCGTCCCCGCCATCCTCCTGCGCGACCGTGCGGTCCCAGTTCTCGCCTGAGAAGCGGCAGATCGTGACAATCGCCGTGTCGGTGAATGCCTTCGCCCCGGCCAGAAGCTCCTCCGGGATCTCCGGCTCAACCGTCATGCCCGGCGCCACGCCCTCATCGTACTGTTTCCGCGTCTCAGCCTCATAAAATGCACCGAGCGGCTCATACAGGGATACCTTGCCCTCCGCAGCCTTGATATGCATTCCGTCGAGCAGACTGCGGATGTAGGCGACCGTCACATCGCCGCTCCCGCCGCCGCCCTTCACATAGTCGGCGCAGGCCTTGCCGAAGACAGCTACCCTTTTGCCCGGGGCGAGCGGTAATACCGAGCCGTCATTTTTCAAAAGCACCATGCCCTCCGCAGCGGCCTCGCGCGACAGCGCGATATGCTCCGGCGAGCCGGTCACCCTCCTGCCGTCAGCCCCAAGCGGCAGCACCGGCTGATAAAAAAACCTTGTCCATCTCTCCATCTGTAAAATCCTCCTGAGTATATTTTCTGAAATCCCGCAAGCCTGCGGGAACGGTTTTATCCAAGCGCAACGTCCAGGATCATCATCAGCGCAAACCCGGCGGCGAACCCGACCGTCCCGAGGTTGCTGTGCTCTCCCTGCGATGCCTCCGGGATCAGCTCCTCTACAACGACATAGAGCATCGCCCCTGCCGCAAATGCGAGCAGATACGGCAGCACCGGCGTCAGGAAGCGCGAGAGCGCGATCGTGACCACCGCGGCAACCGGCTCGACAGCGCCTGAGAACGTCCCAAGCGCGAATGCTTTCACACGGCTCATCTGTTCCTCACTGCGCAGCGGCAGGCTGATCACCGCGCCTTCCGGGAAATTCTGGATCGCAATGCCGACCGACAGCGCGAGCGCAGAGGCGAGCGTGATCGTCTCCTGCCCGGCCAGCATCCCAGAGAACACGACGCCGACCGCCATCCCTTCCGGAATATTGTGGAGCGTGACGGCGAGCACGAGCATCGTCGTCTTTTTCAGCTTGCAATGCGGCCCCTCCGCCTCGTTGACGCCGAGGTGCAGATGCGGGATCACCATATCGAGCAGCAGCAGAAACGCGAAGCCAAGGCACAGCCCGGCTGCCGCCGGGATAAAGGCAAGCCGTCCCATCGTCTCAGACATATCCATCGCCGGGATCAGCAGCGACCACACCGAAGCGGCCACCATCACGCCGGAGGCAAAGCCGAGCAGCGAATTCTGCACCCTGGGATTCAGCTGATTTTTTAAGAATAACACACACGCGGCCCCCAGAGTAGTCCCCACAAACGGAAGCAGCAGCCCAATTATCACATTCATCCTATCTGGCCCTCCTTCCCCTTTTTGCAGGCCTTTCTGTCATCATCATTATTCTATGAGATCCGACCCCTCCATGCGCCTGTCCGGGCCGCACTCTTTGCCGTGACTACGAGATCCTCCAGGCGGCGCTTCGGCACATAATGCACATCCTTCTCGTCGCGGTAATAGTTGACCGGCTCTCCCTCGGCAGCCTCTGTCAACACAATCTCCTCATCCGGCTTCCCAGTCGCGACGACGAGCATCGGCGGCAGCCTCTCCGTCATATGCTACCTCACACTGGTAACCGGCCTTCACGAGGTTCATGCGGATCAGGTTCGCGATCGGCTCCTCATCCTCAACAATCAGTATTTT
>CAYRKA010000153.1:0-3847 GCA_964424785.1 uncultured Lachnospiraceae bacterium
ACGTGCAAGCACGACGAGTCTGTATATCTATTTCAAAGCGGCCGTGAATAGTAACCTGACAGGAATCAAAAAAGAAGATCCCCGATTTTGATCTGAGGACCTTCTTCTGCTGACTGTAATCCCGCCCTACATTGATTTGCGCTCCGCGATCTCCGCCATCTTCGCGGAATTCAGCCTCGTATCGCCATGGACGCGGCTGTACGAGAGGTAGCCATTCATGCGGTCGATCTTGGTGAGGTTGCGGGAGCCGCACTTCGGGCAGACATCCATCTCGAGCTCCTGGTGCCCGCAATCGTCGCAGTAGGCGAGCGAGAGGTTGACGCCCTCGTAATAGCCGAGCGCCATCGCACGGCGGATCAGGCTCTTGATCGCTTCAATATTATAATCGATCGGGTAGCGCACATACTGGATCTTGCCGCCATTGCACAGCTCCCAGAAGCGCCCTTCGAGATCCTGCTTCTGGATCGGCGTGATGTCCTCGGTCACATGGCAGTGGAAGCTGTTGCTCACATACGGCCTGTCAGAGACGTTCTCGACGATGCCGTACTTCTTGCGGAACTGCTCGACCTGCAGGCCGCACAGGCTCTCCGCGGGAGTCCCGTAGATTGCATACAGCCAGCCGTCCTGCTCCTTGAACGCATTCACCTTGTCGTTGATATGCCTGAGCACGTCGAGCGCAAACTGCCCGTCCTCGGCGATCGACTTGCCATTGTACAGCTCCTGCAGCTCGTTGAGCGCCGTGATGCCGAACGACGAAGTCATCGGCTTCAGGATGCTCTTGATCTTGTCGTGTGGCTGCAGATGGCCGCCGTAAAAGCCGCCCTCGCAATAGCCGAGCGGGTTCGTAGACGCACGCATCTCGCCAAGATAATCGTACGTGCGGATATGCAGCCTGCGGATCATCTCGAGATAATAGTCCAGCACCTCGTAAAAATCACGGCTCTCTGCACGTGACTTCGCGAGGATCATCGGCAGATGCAGGCTGACCGCGCCGACATTGAAGCGCCCGACGAACACCGGGACGTCATCCTCATCCGCAGGCTTCATCCCGCCCCTCTCATACCACGGGCTCAGGAATGCGCGGCAGCCCATCGGGCTGATAACCTTGCCGTACTTTTTGTACATACTGGCTATGTAGCCCTCGCCTGTCATCGACAGCCAGTCAGGGTACATCGTCTTCGATGAGCAGCGGATGCCGGCCTCGAATACATCCTCATTCTTCCCGCCCGGCCCGTGCAGGTTCTCATCGTAGAGGAACACAATCTTCGGGAACAGCACCGGCTTTTTATTGCCCGGCTTGCCCTGCCCTTCGCGGTGTACCTCCAGAAGCGAGATCGAGAGCATCTTCTCGAAGCGCTCCGTGCCAAGCCCGAGCGTCACCGTCACGAACGGATAATCCCCCCTCGACGAACCGACCGTATTGAGCTTGTACTCGATGCCCTGCCAGCCCTGGTCACACTCACGGCGCACCTTGTCCATGGCATACCGCAGGGCGCGCTCCCCGACATCCGGCCAGGACGGATCCGCGTACTTTTTGAACTCCTCCTGATACCGGAGGAAACTCTTCTCAGCATAGGGGGCGAGGATCTTATCGACCTCCGGCACCGTGAAGCCGCCGTACTGCTGCGCCGCCGTGCTCAGGATGATATCGCCCATCACGTCGAACGCCGTGTCGAGCGTCTTCGGCTCGTTGTACCAGACATTCCCCATCTCAAAGCCGCCGTGCAACACCTCGCCGACGTTGAACAGGCAGCAGTTCATCGTATCGAGGCGCGCGGACTGGTCATGGATGTAAATGTAACCGTCCTTGCACGCCTGCAGCTCGTCCCTCGTCATGAAGAACTTGCGGTAGAGCTCCTTGTTCAGCTCGTTGAAAATCAGGCTGCGCTTCGTCGCGACAAGCGCGCTGTCGGTATTCGCATTGCTCTTGTCGCCGATATAGCGGATGGACTGGCTCTTTGTGTAGACGTCGTCCATCATATGGATGAAATCGAGCTTGTAATTGCGGTAATCGCGGTAGCTCTTCGCGACAGCCGGGTTGACGGCCTCGAGCGCACCCTCGACGATATTGTGCATCTCCTGGATCGTGATGCCCTCTTTCTTGAGCGACTCCGCCTTGTCCTTCGCAAAATCGCAGAGGAACTGCAGCTCCTCATCGGTAAACTTGTAGAGAATACGGGTCGCGGACTTATTCACGGCCACGATGATCTTCTGGACATTGAACTCCTCGTGCGTCCCATCCTTTTTGATAACATACATATGGCGATAAACTCCTCTTTCTGGTCAATATTTAGTGTCTGTATGCAATATTTACTACTACATATTGCTATTGCAGTATACACGAAAAAAGGCGGGCTGTAAAGGGGTTTCTTTGATTGAACGTAATCCGGCTCCGCAGGATTGATGCGCTACCGTGCAGGATCGATCACCGCAGAGACCGAGAAATACGGCGAGTAATTGTCCGGGTAGTTCGAGAACATATATCCGTTGACCATACGGCGCGTCTGCCGCAGGTAGGTCGGATTGACCTCCACGTGGTCGCCGCCCGGCCACAGGCCGAGCAGATAGCAGTAACCCTGCCCCGTGATATAGGCGGCTTTCTCCGTCGCGTAATCGACCTCAGAGCCATACGGATACATCAGGATGTCACACTCACCGAGCAGAGTGCCGACCGTCGTCTGCCATTTGGTAATATCGTCGCGCAGGCTGTCATAGGAGAGCTCGCCGAGCTTCTGGTAGCCGTAGCCCATCGTCGCGAAATGCCAGCCGTCCGAGGACAGCTTCGCCGCAATCTCTTTGACCGTGGCCGCATTGCTCTCATAATCGACGCTGCTGCCCTCCTCGACTGCGTAGCCGAACGCGCCGTTCTGACCCGCGACGCCAATGATTCCCCGTGCACCTTTGAAGGAGAAATCCGGATGCTCCGCAATGAACTCCTCAACCACCGGGATCACATCATATGCCCCGACCGTTTCATGGCCATCCGCGTCTGTCAGGGCAGCCCCCACATTGCCGTCCGCGTCAAGCGCCAGGCGCGTCGCGACACCATCCCCGTTGCGCACAGAGCTGTAGTCAAGATTGTCAATCGAGAGGATCAGAGGCTTGCGCCCCTCCGGGATCACCGGCCTGCGCTCCGTAAGAGACGCGTCCCCGTTGGAATCCTCCGTCTCATCCGCGAGGTCATGGATGTCGATCAGCATATAGCCGCTCTCGTAGAGCGTATTCAGGATCCCCTTAAACTCGTCAAGCGTAATCATATTGTCACGGTAAACCGCGTAATATTCATCATTGTCAAACGCCAGCGACGTGTCGACAACCAGATTCGAAAAGCTCAGGTGCCCGATATCGCCATCATACTCATACATGCTGTCAATCTCGCTTTGATATCTTGCGACAGCCTCGACCATGCGGTCGTCATCCTTCAGGCTCTCCGTATTCTGCAGATACGCAATCGCCTCCTCATATTCATAACCGAGCGCAAGCGCCTCCGCCTCATCAAGCGCGGCTGTGCGCTCCGCCTCAAGAGCCTCCTCCGATTCCTTCTGTTCGCGCTCTGCCTTCATCCTGGGTGTCTCGACCGGCTCGTTGTTCTCATATTGGTCCAGCGTACCGATGCACTCGGCCAGCTGGTAATTCAGCACGCTCCTCGAACAGCCGCCAAGCATGAGCCCTGCAGCCCCCAGGAGCAATGCGTGCAGCAAATGATTCCTGCGCATTCTCTTTCTCCGTTTCTGATCTATGGTTATACACTCTCTCCAGATTTCAAAAAACTTTCTGCATTTTATTATACAGATGCGCGGAGAATTAAACAAGAGTGTTTTGCAGGAATTTGCGTCTTATGCCTGTG
>CAYRKA010000154.1:0-3655 GCA_964424785.1 uncultured Lachnospiraceae bacterium
CAATGATGTATCTGCGGCAGCTTTGCAGCCGAAATTCCCTGCCGCGCAGTGTGCAATCGGATAGGGAGATTAATCACCCCTATCCGCCCGCGCCGAGGGCGTGCTGCCTCCAGGCAGCTATCTTCCTCACGCCCTCGTGCGCATAAAACAGCCGCCGCAAATGATGGATTGCGGCGGCTGCCAGTGATTCCTTACTCTTCAGCCTGCTCCGGCTCTGCTTCCTCTGCAGGCTCTTCATTCGCAGGTTCCTCTGCTTTCGGCTCTTCTTTTGCAGGAGCCTCAGCCTTTTCCCCATCCTTTTCCTTCATCTCCGGGAAATCATCGTCATCGAAGAAATCCTCGAAATCGTCGTCAAAATCATCCTCAAAGTCTTCGAGATAATCAGGTGAAAAATAACGGTATACCGCATATGCGATGCCTGCAATAGCGGTAACGGCGCCAATCACTGCCAGAACCCAGAGAATGGTATTCTTGTGTTTCTGATCCTCACGCTTTTGTAATGCTGTTAAAAGTTCATCCCATTTTGTCATATGTCGTACGTCCTTTCGTTGGATTGCCGCAAAGCGGCATGAAGGTGATCCCACATACGCGCGGGACGTGATTGTTCTCCCTTCATATTATTCATAGTATATCACAGACGTTCGGATTTTACTATATATATTTTTGAAATCAGCCGATTTTTACGAGCTTCGCGAATGAAGCAAACATCTTTTTGACGCCGACCCGGTCAAATTCGACCGTCACCTCGAAATCGCGGCCGCCCTCTGTGATGCTCCTGACTGTGCCTTCGCCGAACTTGACATGGCGCACCCGGTCGCCTGAGACATAGTCGAGCGTGTCGGATTTCTTCACCTGGAACTGCTGCGGTGCGAAGGCTCTGGTGTGGAAGGTCTCCTTTGCCTGCTGGTACGCGGTATTGCGGTGCGCCAGCTTTTCCGGCTTCTCATCCGGCGCTTTCTTTGGCGGAGTGCGTTTCTCGTCCACAGCCAGCAGCTCGGAGGGGATATCCTGGACGAAGCGGGAGACGCGGTTGTAGTGAAGCTCGCCACGTACCATACGCTGCCTTGCACACGTCAGATACAGCTCACGCATCGCCCGCGTGATGCCGACGTAGCACAGACGGCGTTCCTCCTCGAGGTCGGAGGGATCTTCGGAATTGATGCTCTGATAGCTCGGGAACATATTGTCCTCCATGCCAACGAGGAATACCACCGGGAATTCAAGTCCCTTCGCGCTGTGCAGCGTCATCATCAGCACATGGTCGGAATCCTCCTCAAGATTATCAATATCGGCAACGAGCGCTACTTCCTCAAGGAAACCGTCGAGAGAGGGCTGTTCTGCGCTCTCATCGTAGGAGGCAGCCTTGTTCAGCAGCTCGTCAATATTTTCGAGACGCTCTTCAGCCTCATCCGTGCCTTCAGCCTCCAGCTCAATGCGGTAGCCTGTCGTCTCGATGATATCCTCCAACAGCTCACGCACGGAATAGGATTCCTGCTTGCTGCGCAGCGTCTGGATGAGCTGGACGAAGCCCTGCAGCTTCATCGCGCCCTTGCCGATCCCCGGAATCATCTCGGCGGTACGCAGTGCATTGTAGAAGCTTGTCTCATGCGCATCCGCGTATTCCTGTACGCGGGAGAGTGTGGTCGCGCCGATGCCGCGCTTCGGGACATTGATAATCCGGCGTACTGCGAGGTCATCCATGCCATTGGCAACGGTCTTGAGGTAGGCAAGCAGATCCTTGATCTCCTTGCGGGCATAGAAATTGATGCCGCCGACGATTTTGTACGGGATGTTCGCGAGCAGGAACTTCTCCTCGAACATACGCGACTGGGCGTTGGTGCGGTACAGGATCGCACAGTCGCCGTATTTCCACGCGCCGCGTCCTACATTGCCGTTTATGATCCCGGCGATATACTCGGCCTCCTCGAAGGAATTCTGGAACTGGCGGAAACGCACGCGATCTCCTTCGCCGTTGGCGGTCCAGAGCCTCTTTTGCTTGCGGCCCTCATTATGGCGGATGACTTCGTTGGCGGCATCCAGGATATTCTGGGTGGAGCGGTAATTCTGCTCGAGGCGGATAGTCTTCGTCTCCGGGAAAAAGTGCTCAAAATTCAGGATATTGCCAATATTCGCACCGCGGAATTTGTAGATCGACTGGTCGTCGTCACCGACAACACAGAGGTTGCCGTATTTGGATGCGAGGGTGCTGACCAGCCTGAACTGCGCAGTGTTGGTGTCCTGGTATTCGTCGACCATGATGAAGCGGAAACGCTCCTGATAGTAGTCGAGCACATCCGGGCAGCACTGGAACAGCTCGACTGTTTTGCAGATCAGATCGTCAAAATCGAGCGCATTGTTTGCCTGGAGCTGCCGTTGGTATTCTGTATACACACGCGCAGCGGTTTTCCTGCGCAGGTCGAAGGAGGACTGGGCGGAGAGGGCAAACTCCTCCGGCCCGATGAGTTCGTCCTTTGCGGAAGAAATGATGCCCATGAAAAAGCGCTCCTTATACAGCTTCGGGTCGAGGTTCAGGCGCTTGCAGATCTCCTTGATGACAGACTTCTGGTCATCGGAGTCATAGATCGTAAAATTAGTCCCGTAACCAAGCCTGTCAACGTATCGGCGCAGGATGCGCACGCAGGTGCTGTGGAAGGTCGCGACCCAGACGCTCCCCCCGTCGCTGCTGCCAAGCATCCGGTCAATGCGGTCGCGCATCTCACCTGCAGCCTTGTTGGTGAAGGTGATTGCCATGATATTCCACGGGTTCACGCCCTTCTCCTCAATCAGCCAGGCGACCCGGTGCGTCAGCACCCTTGTTTTGCCGGAACCGGCTCCCGCCAGTATCAGGAGCGGTCCTTCATAGTGGCAGACCGCCTCTCTTTGTTCAGGATTCAGGGAATCATATATACTCATTTGTTCTCCTTCGTCATGCCCATTGTGGGCAGTCAGTTTATTTTTTTGATTACAGCAGGACTGCGGGACGTAATTCTTCATTCTGTTTACGGCTGGCAGTGACATTTATTCGTCAAATTCCGCGAACACGGTGTAGCCGCTCTCGTCCGTCCGGACCTGCGTCACGGTTCCCTCACGCGTCTTCAGCCGCTCGCGGTTCGTGAAGTTGGCTGACATCGCGACAGCCGGTTCGATCGTATAGTACCAGCTCAGGGGCAGCACACCCTCTGTCACCCTGATATGGTCGCCAGGCTTCACAAGGCCTTCCCGCTCCATCTTGAATTCCATTGTGCGCAATAGGGCACCTCCGTTCACTATCTGTTCATTTTACCCGAAATAAAGGCCGGTTGCAAGAATAAAATATCGCTTGTGGCACTGCTGAGCAGCTTCTGCTTTACCGGGCACTGTAAAACGGCGGAACCGTCTGAGGAGATGTCCGCAGACTGGTTCCGCCATTTCAGGTGTTGCAGCGAATGCTGTTGTTTACGCCATAGCTGCCCGGCAACCGGAGAATGTGGCCCGTTACTTTTCACAGTCCCTCCACCCTGCAAGCCACTGACCGCTTTCTTCGAAGGCTATATGCCGCTTCGCGTCATATGTCAGTGGCTGTAGGGGGAGGTTCCTGCTCCGCAGTCAGATTCGAAATAAATATACAGCCTCTTACGTGCGAGCACGACGAGTCTGTATATCTATTCCGAATCGA
>CAYRKA010000155.1:0-1881 GCA_964424785.1 uncultured Lachnospiraceae bacterium
CTACTATAATACACAATCCGGTTCCCTGAATCAAGCCCTTTTTTTCATTTTGGCGCTGCCGCCGGAACCGGAGGATGTGTCCGTCATCCTTTCACACCGCCGGAAGTAAGCCCGCCGACAAGATGTTTCTCGATGCAGACAAAAAGGATCACGACCGGGATCGTTGCGAACAGCGAGGACGCAAACAGATACTGCCACTCGATCATATTGTAGCCGTTGAACGTCGTGATGCCGACCGTCAGAGGCTTGAGCTTATCATCGGAAATCAGCGTCAGCGCAACCGTGTATTCATTCCAGGCATTGATGAACACGAAAATAAGCGCCGTCACAATACCGGGAGCCGCCACCGGCAGGAGCACGCGGATCATCGCCTGCAGCTGGTTGCAGCCGTCAATCGTCGCTGCCTTTTCCATCTCAGGTGAAATCGACATGAACGTACCGCGCAGCAGCCAGATTGCAAATGCCTGGTTGAACGCCGCGTTGATAAAGATCAGCCCGATCAAAGTGTTGGTCAGATGGAACATACTCATGATCTTGTAGATACCGACAAGGAGAACGACCGGCGCAAACATCTGCGAGACAATGACAAAGCCAAGGAAGACCTTTTTCCCGCGGAACCGCATCCGCGACAGCGCATATGCTGCAGGAATGCCGCAGATGATCGAAATCGCGGTCGCTCCTCCCGCCACGATAATCGAATTGAGGAAATAACGTGCAAGAGGAGCCAGGCTCCAGACATCCGTGAAATTGTTCCACTGCCATTCAATCGGGAGCAGCGTCCCTTTCATCGCGTAAATCTCAGCACGAGACTTCAGCGCCGTAGTGAACATGACAAAATATGGATACAAAATCACCAGCGCCAGGCATACCACAAATACATAGAGGGCAACGCGTCCCGCTTTTTCTTTGGGTGTGCGGGCCTTTTTGATATATGTTTTTTCTTTCCGTCTACTCATCCTGGTCCTCCTTTCTCAGTGACAGCACCATATAGACCGAGGCACAAACGCACAGGATGAGGAAACCGATCACGGAAATCGCAGCTGCCTCCCCCGTCCGTCCCTTATAAAATGCCTGCTTATACAGGTAGGTAACCAGCGTATCGGTACGGTTCGCCGGATCGCCCTTTGTGATCGTCCAGATAATCGGGAAGGAATTGAATACATAAATGATATTCAGCACCGTGCTTACCGTGAGGGATGACCTGACCAGCGGCAGCGTAATGAAAAACAGCTTCTGCCAGAAGCCCGCCCCGTCCACTGTCGCAGACTCATAAAATGACACGTCAATGCTCTGAAGTCCCGACAGTACGCAGAACGTCACAAACGGAACCGTCACGAAAATACCGACCCAGCACTCCCACGCGAAGTACGCGGCGGGCGTTGGGGTCCAGTTCACGGACTTGCTGATCAGGCCCAGCTTCAGCAGCAGCGTGTTCAGCGTGCCATAGTCACTATCTATAATGAATTTCCAGATGCCGGCCTGGATGATCAGCGACGTCGCCCACGGGAAGACGACGATCGCGCGCACGATCTTGCGCCCGCGGAACTCGTTGTTCAGCACGATCGCCAGCGCGAAGCCCATCACCGTCGAGAGGCCGACTACCACAATCGTCCAGACCACCGTATTCTTCAGCACCATCCCGAAAGCGGAGCTCTTTATCACCTTCTTGAAATTGTCTAGACCCGCAAAGCCCTTGATAATCCCCGCCCGGCTCACTTCGCTGAGCGAGGTCCTGAACACCTCAAAAATCGGGAAAAGAATAAAAATAACCATCAATAATATACTTGGAAGAAGCCAGAGATAAGGACCGACCGCCTTCAATATTTTCTTCTTTTTCATACTTCACCATCCGTCCCTGACATATTGTTCGATCGGATAGGG
>CAYRKA010000155.1:1981-3516 GCA_964424785.1 uncultured Lachnospiraceae bacterium
CCTGTGCCGGGGCGTGCTGCCTCCTGGCAGCTATCTTCCTTACGCCCCGTGTGCATATAAGAAGAAAAGCCGGGCTATATTACAGCCCGGCCTTCAGTTTTGATTTTACATCACCCTGCGATATCAGCCTGCAGCTCATCCAGCAGATCCTGTACATTCTCGCCAAGAAGAGCTCTCTGCTCTACATCAATAACGCCCTGCTTCACATCTGCCCATTCAGCCTTCGCCGTCGGGTAGAATTTGCTCGAACCAACAATGTCAACCCATGCAGCCATGCTCTCATCAGCAGCCGCTACCGCCTCGCCGCCTGCTGTCGTCGCCGGAAGGAAGCCCTCCATCAGCACCCAGTCAGAATAGCGCTCATCATCATAGAAGTAATCAAAGAACGTCGTGATCGCCGCCAGCTCCTCGTCTGAGTAGCCGTTGTCGAAGCACATGAACCTGTCCATAACGCCTGCGGATACGGACTCGCCGGTATTCGACGGGATCGAAGCAACCGCGTAATTAACCTCATGTCCGCCGTCCGCAATATAGGTCGGAAGGCTGTTCGGGGCGATCAGCATTGCTACCTGCCCTGCGCCGAACATATCCTGCAGGTCATAACGTGTGTCATTTGCCGGATCACTGTTCGTATAACCGGAATTCACAAGGCCGATCGCGTACTCGACAGCCTCGACATTCTCCGGGGAATTGAGTGCCCAGTCACCATTCTCATCGACAAAGCCGCCGCCATTGTTCCATGTATAATACGCAAATGCCGCCTGGCCCTCGTCCGTCGTCATATCGATGCCCCACGGATAAATGCTGTCATCGTAAGCCTTGAGCGCCTCACAGGCTGCCGTCAGCTCATCCCAGGTCGTCGGGACCTCAACGCCTGCCGCCTCGAGGATATCAATATTGTAGTACAGCGCACGCGCGGAAGCCAGATCCGGTACCGCCCATACAACATCGTCCACTACGGACTGATCCAGGAAAGACTCATACATCTTCGCGTAGGTCTCCTCGGAAACATAGTCCTTCGCCGGGAGGAGAAGGCCGTCCGCCTGATAATCCGCAAATACATCGATGTTCAGGACATCCGGCGCATTGTTGCCCTGGATGCGGGTGTTGACCACGGTATAAATATCATTCCATGATACCACCTCGACATTCAGCTTGATCCCTGGATTGTCGTTGTTGAAATCCGTCACAAAATCCGCCCACCACTCTGCGGTGTTCTGTCCATACTCTGCCGCAATGACATTTACTTCCACATCGTCAGCGTAGCTGACTGCGGGAACCGCTGCCACCATCGCAGCAACAGCAGCGAGTGCCAAAACTTTCTTTCTCATAGATAAAGACCTCCTTCTTTGTTTTGAAGCCGTCATTTTCCCTGATATTTTAAAAAATGCGACCCCGATATCTGTACAAATTGTATATCATTCGAACTGTAATGTCAATCCTGTTTGTTACTTTTCGGAAAATTTTTTATTCGCCCGCATTGTATCGGTCAATTTTCTCTTTTTTGAACTGGCTGTAGCGCCCCTGCTCAATCG
>CAYRKA010000156.1:0-1885 GCA_964424785.1 uncultured Lachnospiraceae bacterium
GGCCAGAAGAAAGGCCATGAGGATGGTCAAAAAGAAGAAAAAGAAAGATTCGTCAGGATCCTTCTTCACAAGGGCAGCTTTTCAGATATAGAGCTGGCGGATTTCGCGGAACTGCCTCTGGAAGAAATACTTGAAATTAAAAAAGAATGTAATTTATAAAAACTGCAATACGTCAAGTGATTCCTTCCAAAGAAGGGGAGTTGCCAAAGCAACTCCCCTTCTTAAAGTATAAAACATTGTAACTGCGAAAGTACTGAACCGTTACAAAACGTTTTAATTCCGCCCTTCCTCCCGCAGCTTCTTTAAGATCCGCTTCTCGGCGCGTGACACCTGCACCTGCGTCATGCCGAGCTCCTCGGCGACTTGCACCTGCGTGCGGTCGTCAAAATAGCGCAGCATGATCAACCGCTGCTCGTCAGGCGGCAGCATCTCAAGAAGCTGCTTCAGGAGCATTTTGTTCAGAAGCTCCTCGCTGTGGTCACGTCTGTCCGGCAGACGGTCGCCCAGCAGCACCGGCGAGCCGTCGCCGCTGTAGACGGTCTGGCTAAGTGACTCAACGTCGGAGACGGCCTCCATCGCGAGCACCAGCTCCTCGGCGCTGATGCCAGTCTCCTTTGCAATTTCCTCCATAGTCGGCTCGGCGCCGCTTCTTTTCTCAAGCTCCTCACGCGCCCGGTACGCCCTGACCGCAGATTCTTTGAGCAGGCGGCTCACCTTGATCATGCCATCGTCACGCAGGAAACGCCTGATCTCCCCGGCGATCATCGGCACCGCATACGTCGAAAATCGCACGTCAAAGCTGCTGTCAAAATTGTCAATTGCCTTCAGCAGCCCGATGCTTCCGATCTGAATCAGATCCTCGCGGTCGCAGCCGCGGCCGGTGAAGCGGTGGACGACCGTGTAGACGAGCCCCATGTTTTCCTTTACCAACTGTTCCCTGGCTTCTTTATCCCCCTCGTGTACCCGTCCGATCAACGCAAGGGTATCTTCCACGCCAGATCACAGCCCTTCCTTCAGAAATTTTTCCTGTCCGCCTGCGGCATCCCCGGCTCCCTCGCAGCCGGCGTGCCTCTCTCCCGCTACAGTATGCGCGACACGTTTTGTCATGCACACCGTCGTCCCGCGGCCTGGCTCCGACTCAACCTCAAGCGAATCCATAAACGCCTCCATAAACGCAAACCCCATCCCGGCACGGTCGCATTCCGCCTTTGTCGTGAACATCGGCTCCATCGCGCGCGCGATATCCGCAATTCCCTTGCCGTCATCGTGCACGCAGACGGACAGCTCGCCGCCCTGCAGCATACAGGTAATCGTGATTTTCCCGACGCTCCCCTCATAGCCATGGATAATCGCGTTGGTGACAGCTTCGGAGACCGCCGTCTTCACATCGGCCACCTCCTCAAATGTCGGATTCAGCTGTGTCAGAAATGCCGCGACCGTCACCCGCGCAAAGCTCTCATTGCAGGAACGGCTGTCAAATTCCAGTTTCATTTCGTTTCGCATCCGTCCGGCCTCCCTTCATAGAGATCAATCACACGGTAAATTCCGGACAGCTCCAGAATACGCCGCATCCGCTCCCCGACATTCACGGCGGCCACTGCACCTCCCATGAAACGCATCGTCTTGTACTGGCCGATCATCATTCCGATCCCGGAGCTGTCCATGAATACCGCATCCGCAAAATCAAACAGGATGCAGCGGATCGTATGCTTCTGCACCAGGCGGTCTGTCTGTACCCGGATCTGCTCCGACACATGATGGTCGATTTCCGCCGGTAAATGAATGGTCATCGTCGTCCCAATGATTGTAAACAAATGTTCCAAAATATGATTCCTCCCCTTCTTTATTACAATGAATCGGACAGGGGCGTCATCGACCCTATCCG
>CAYRKA010000156.1:1985-3488 GCA_964424785.1 uncultured Lachnospiraceae bacterium
CGCTCTCGTGTGCATAGAAAAAGGGGACGCGGCGAAAGCCCCCAGCTCCCGCTGCATCCCCTGCCCCGAGGTTTTTCCTGATATCGCATATCTGTTTCACACCGACCAAGAACGCCAGACCTGGTATCCATCCTGTGGCAACCACATCCGCATACTGATGCCAGGTTACATCCCCTGCCCCGGCAGCGGATTCCCGTACACATCGTACTGGATCCCCGTGTTCGGGTCTGTCCACGCCGCATAGACATCGCTGTCCTGCGCAGCCGCTCCGTCTCCGTCGGTCGTCCCATACTCTCCTGTCGCAGCATCCCCGACGCCGCTCAGATCTGCCGCGATGCTGTCCTGGCTGCTGCTCCCCGACGCCGCGTCCGATGACATATAGCCCTGGATCGCCGATGCCTTGTCCGGGTAATACTGCACGATCTGGGCAAACGCCTCATCCGCGCTCGCCTGGTTCCCCATATTGATATAAGCCATGCCAAGGTATAGGAGCGCCTCATAATGCGTCTGCTGCTGCCTGTCCGGGTCGGCCTCCACCGCCTTCTGAAGCTCAGCTGCAGCCGTCGCATAATCGCCCTGCACGTAAGCGACTGTTCCGGAATTGTAATACTGCGAGTACAGGCTGCCCTGCACCGCACCGTTCATCGCGTCATACAGTGTCTTCGCATTCCCGTCAAAATTCTCCTCATCCAGGCTTGAGAGGAGGCTCGCCGCGCTCGACTGGTCGCCGCTGATATAGACACTCGCCACCGCAAGCAGGTCATCGTAGCTCTCTGCCTTTGCCAGCGCGTCATCGCGCTCCTGCTCCGCATCTTCCGCCTGCTTCACATAGCCGTCGATCTCATCCTGCAGCTCTTCTACCTTGACAGACTCGGTCGCGAGCTTTGTGTTCGCCTCCGTGACCAGGCGGTTCGCCTCGTCATTGACATCCTGGCGGTTCGCGGGAACCACGAGGAACCACACAATCGCGCCGCCGAGCAGAATGCCGAGAATGATGTTGATAAATGTGGCGATCGTTGAACTGTCGCGGAAGGTTGTCGGCTGGATCACCATCTCCGTCCCGCTCATATAGCGGAGCGAGCCTGACAGCTGCTCCTCATTGTCTGTCTCCTTCTCATACTTCTTATGCTTCTTCGCGAGGCTCGTGCTCTTGCCGGTCACATCCTCGATCTCCTGCAGATAGCGCAGCGTCGTCGTGTTCGTCGTATCGATGCGGGCGGCCTTTTTCAGCAGCCTGCGCGCTCTCTCATACTCCTGACGCTTCATATACAAAAGCGCGAGGAGCTGGTATGCCCTGACGAACTTCGGATTCTGGCTGACCACTTTTTTCAGCTGGATGATCGCCATATCCTCATTGTCCTCGCGGCAGTACGTCACCGACTGGTTGTACTTGCGGATCGTCTGGTTGATCGTGTCCAGGCGGTTCTTGTTGTTCTGGAGCAGGTCAATATAATGATCGGCAAGGTTGTCCTGCTGCTGCAGGTTCTTGCTGACCACCCACTC
>CAYRKA010000157.1:0-3367 GCA_964424785.1 uncultured Lachnospiraceae bacterium
GTCGGGAAGATGGCAGTGGATGCGATCACGATGCGCGATTATCCGATCGTCCAGGCGTATGTGGCGTGGATGGCGGTGATCTACGTTCTGGTAAATCTGGTCACGGATATTATTTATCATTATCTGGATCCGAGGATCCGGCTGGGAGGCAGGGGAGTATGATGGGAGAAAAGCCGGTTACCGTCCGCAGCCAGCGGATCCGCAGGAACCATATCAAAGGGAAGCTGATTTTTTTCCTTGTATTGGCGGCGGCGCTGCTCCTGATTGCCGTTTTTGCAAAATTCATCTGTCCGTATGACCCGTATGCCCAGGATCTGATGCTGGCACAGAAGCCTCCGAGCCTGGCGCATCCGATGGGTACAGACCGCTATGGCAGGGATATGCTGTCCCGTATCATCATTGGGAGCACAACCAGCATATTTTCCACGCTGCTGCTCGTGGCGATTGTTACCGTGACTGGTACGGCTGTCGGAATTATCTGTGGATGGGGAGGAGGCAGCGTGGACACGGTGCTGATGCGCATCTCGGATCTGTTCCTCGCTTTTCCGGGCCTCGTGTTTGCCCTTGCGGTGGCTGGAGTGCTGGGAGGCGGCATCCACAATGCGATTATTGCCCTGGCGGTCATCAGCTGGCCGAAATTTGCGAGGCTCGCAAGAGGGTTGACGCTTGCGCAGAAGGACGCCCCGTATCTGATGGCCGCGAGGCTGTCAGGAAGCGGCACGGCGAAGCTGCTCGCAAAGCATATCCTGCCGAATATTGCCGGGCCGATACTGGTCACCTCTGTCCTGGACATCGGCACGATGATGATGGAGCTTGCCGGGCTTTCGTTCCTCGGCCTCGGCGTCAAGCCGCCGATGGCGGAATGGGGAAGCATGATCAATGAGGGACGGAGTATGCTTCAGGTATCCCCCTGGATGGTGCTCGGCCCCGGCATGGCTATTTTTGTGACTGTGATGGTGTTTAACCTGCTGGGAGATACCCTGAGAGATTATATGGATCCCAGGCAGAGGAACCTGTAAGGAAGGAACAGTCCGGGCAAGGCCGGACTGCGGTGCGGATCCGCACACAAAAGAAAGGTGGAGCATATGAAAAAGAAACGGATTGCAGCCCTGTTTTCCTGCGCGCTGCTGGCGGGGATTGCGGGCACGGCCGCCCAGGCGGAAGAAAAGACATTTGTCTATGGAACAGTCGGATACGGGGAGGCACAGGCGGATGCCGGGCTGAACCCGCATGATAATTACTCCGGATGGAGTGCGCTGCGCTACGGCGTGGGCGAGACGCTTTTCAAGTACAATGACAATATGGAGGCGGAGCCGTGGCTTGCCACAGGCTATGAGTTTACGGATGACAATACTGTGGTAATCGAGCTTCGGGACGGCGTGCAGTTTTCAAGCGGGCGCACGATGGATGCGCAGGCGGTAAAGGAATGCCTGGAGCATCTGGTCGAGGTACATGACCGTGCGCCGTCCGACCTGAAGATCGAGAGTATCGAGGCGGACGGGCTGACGCTCACGATCCATACGCAGGAGCCGTGTCCGGCGATCATCAATTACCTTGGCGACCCGTACGGCGCAATGATTGACATGGAATATGGCATCCAGAGAGAGGGCGGCAGTGCGAATGTGGCGGGTACCGGCCCATATGTGGCGACAGAGGTGACGCCGACAGAGATCACCTTAGTAAAAAACGAAAATTACTGGGGCGGCGAGGTGAAGGTCGACAATGTGATTGTGAAGTCCTTCTCTGACGCAGGCTCGCTGTGCTCGTCGCTGCAGACCGGCGACATCCAGGGGACCTACGGCCTGCAGTATGATAACTATGTACTGTTTGAGGACAACCCCGGATACACGATCAGCTCGATCCCGACGAGCCGCTGCTTCTTTGGGCAGTTCAACATGGACTCCGGGGCCGTACAGGATATCAATGTGCGCAAAGCGATCGTGATGGGCATTGATAAGGAACAGTTCTGCAATATCCTTGCCTGTGGCCGGTGTATTCCGGCGACAGCGGCGTTCCCGGGTAGGTTCTCTTACGGAAATGAAGCAGTAGAGGCTGTCGGCTATGACCCGGACGGCGCGAAGGAGCTGCTCGCGGAGTCCGGCTGGACAGATACGGATGGGGACGGGTATGTGGACAAGGACGGACAGAAGCTGACAATTGACTGGCTGACCTATCCGAACCGCCTGGAACTGCCGCTGCTCGCGACGTATGCGCAGGAGACATTGAAGAATATCGGGATTGACGTGCAGATCAACAACACGGCTGACCACAGGACATTCGCCGGGAACGGCGAGTTTGACCTCTATGTCAGCTCGACGACGACAGCGCCGACCGGAGACCCGGAGTACTTCTTCACAAGTACGGTGGTCGGGAGCAAGAATTACGGCAACTATCAGGACGATGAGGTTTCGGCGCTTGTAGAGGAGCTGCATACTACTTTTGATACGGACAGGAGAAGCGAGCTGGCGATCGAGCTGCAGCAGAAGATTATCGATGACTGCTCGTTCTTCTTTGTGGCGCATCTGAACATGGGCATTGTGACAAAGTCAAATGTGACAGGCCTGGCCGCGCATGTATGCGACTATTACGAGATCACGGCGGATCTGGATGTGCAGTGAGGTCTGCCTCTCCAGGGAGATGGGAGCCTGTGCCTGCATGGATATTCTGCTGTGCAGTGGCCGGAAACAGGCAGCAGGGTGGGAGGTAAGCGATGGGTAAAGGATCACTGCTGAGAGTGGAACACGTAACCATATGCTACAATGGCAGGCCGGCGGTCCGCGATGTCAGCTTTGAGCTTCGCGCGGGCGAAATCCTTGGGATTGTCGGGGAGTCCGGCAGCGGCAAAAGCACAGTGATCAAGGCAGCGATGGGGCTTCTCGGGGCATCGGGCATGGTGACGGAAGGCGATATTTACTATAAGGGTGAAAATGTCGTGGACATGCCGGAACGGGAGATGAGGAAGCTGCTCGGCCCGGAGATGGGGATGGTGTTCCAGGACTGCAAGGCGGCGCTCTGCCCGATCCGCACCGTGGGTGACCAGATTTATGAAAGCATGGCTGAGCATGGAAAGGTATCGCGCGCAGAGGTTAACAGGCTTGCTGAGGAAATCATGGTGAAAATCGGGCTGAGCGACTGCACACGAGTGCTCGGCAGCTATCCGTTCGAGCTGTCGGGCGGCATGAACCAGCGTGTCGGTATCTGCATGGCAATGATGCAGAAGCCTTCCCTGCTTTTTGCAGATGAGCCGACGAGCGCTCTCGACGTCACGGTGCAGAAGCAGGTGGTGGAAGAGCTGAAGCTGATGCGCAGCCTGTATCACACGGCAATGGTCGTTGTCACGCATCATATCGGCGTAGCAGGTGCGATG
>CAYRKA010000158.1:0-3257 GCA_964424785.1 uncultured Lachnospiraceae bacterium
GTGCTTGTAAAAGCGGAGGGTATATGGTAACCTGTATGTGGTTTTGAAGGTATGTGAATGAAGAGGGCGTATAGCTCTCTTTTTTTGCGCACGGGGCGGCAAGGAGATTTCAGCGGCAAAGCCGCTGCCGCCCTCGGCGCGGCGAGCAGGTCAGATTGCATCCTCCCTGCTCGATTGCACACGGGCGGCAAGGAAATTTCAGCGGTGGAGCCGCTGCCGCCCGCAGTGCGGGCGGATAGGGTCGATGGCTCTCCCCTATCCGATTGCACAGGCTCGCAAGAAGTATATTGCTGCTTTGACAGATATGCTAATTTACTGTGATTGTGAATGTGACTTTCTGTTTGGTCAGTGTATTCTTACACGTGACGGTGGTAGTACCGGCTTTATAGGCAATCAGCTCGATTTCATCATCGTGCCGGTCATCAGGGTCATCATCCTCAAACCCGACGATCGACTGATCTGCGATAGACCAGGTCAGCTTCCTGTCGCTGAGCCCCTTGTATTTCTTGACTTCGAGTTCGAACTCGCTGCCGGCATTAACAGTCTTGGTCTTGGAGCCGACAGCTGTGATCTTCTTTGTAGTGGAAGCTTTTTTAACTGTAATTTTGAAAGTAACCTTCTTATCTGTCCCGACGATCTGGCAGCGGACAGTCGCGGTGCCTGCCTTGACTGCGTAGAATTCCATCTCATCATCATAGCGGTCACTGTCCTCGAAACGGACGTATTTCTTCCCTTTGACGATCGTCCATTTCAGGTAATCGTCATCAGCATCGGCTGGTGTAGTCCGAACCTTCAGGTCAACAGTATGTCCGACGGTGACCGTCACGTTTTTTTTGACCGCCTTGATGCTGGTGGGTTTCGGATCCGATGCGAATGCGGTTACAGACATGGCAAGCGTCAGCAAAAGCAGTATCAACGGGAAAACTGTGCGGCGCAAAGCTGTGTGTCCGTAGAATGTTTTGCTTTTTGGTTTGTTCATGTGTTCTCTCCTTTTCATTATAATAGTATGTTTCAGGATATGCACGGTAGCTTCGCAAAGCGCACATACGGAAGGTTCCACTCAGCGCACCGGACTATTTTTGAAAATAGTTTGCACGGATCTTCTCGACCGGCATATCCAGCCCGGTCCAGATGCGAAATGCAGCCTCGCCCTGATAGAGCAGCATATAGAGGCCGTTTAGTGTCCGGCAGCCGCAATCCTGCGCTGTCTGCAGAAGCCTGGTACAGCGCGGATTGTAAATAATATCGGACACAAGCAGATTCCTGTGAAAACAGGAACGGTCTGCAATCGGAGAGGCATCCGTATTCGGGGCCATGCCGATGGAGGTCGCGTTCGTCAACAGGGTACTGCTGCGGACTGCACCAGCGACTTCGGTCTGGTCAGTGAGGTCGATGACATCAGCATGACAGCCTGTATTCCGGTTGATGGTGTCAGCCAGATGGAGCGCGTTGCCCCAGGAACGCCCCTTCCTGCGGTTGGCAATATGCAGCGCCGGGACACCGTCCAGGGCAGCCTGAATGGCAATAGAGGAAGCTGCGCCTCCCGCTCCGAGAAGCGTCATCGCGCCGACCCTGGGGTCATAGCCAGCATCCTGGAGCGAGCGCATATAACCGATACCGTCAGTATTATACCCGATCAGGCGTCCATTGTCATTTTTGACTGTGTTCACTGCGCCGATCATGCGCGCTGCCGGGGACAGTTCGTCGAGATGCACGATGACACGTTCTTTGTCTGGCATTGTCAGATTGAAACCGAATACATTCATCTCCCGGAGCGCACGGACTGTCTGTCCGAGGTCGGCATCTTTTGTGTCGAAGCATAGATAGACGAAGTCAAGCCCGAGCAGCCGGAAGGATTCGTTGTACATCATCGGGGAAATGCTGTGCGCAACCGGCGTGCCGAGCAGGCAGCCGAGCCGCGTGTGCCCCGTGATTTCATATGTCATAAAAATATCTCCTTTTCAAAACAGATGGAACCAGAGTGGATAAGATCCGCCGTACATATCTTTAAAAATATCGTATCATAAAACAAAGACACGCGTCAATTAGAAAGTAATGATTATTATTTGTTAAAGTAGATGCGTTGTTACAGTGCTTTCATAACAACGTGGATGGAAAAATGAAAAAGGCGGAGAATTGCAAAATAAGACGCGCTATGCTACAATGCCAAAGGAGACAGATTCCGATTGAAAGGAAGAGAAGTATGACAGAGAAATGTGTGGTAAAGGTGAGAAATCTGGAGCTGGGGAGCGGGAGACCGAAGATCTGCATCCCCATTACGGCAGCGGACCGGGATGAGCTGGCTGCCCAGGTGGGACGGATTCTCGATTCGCCGTGTGATATGGTAGAGTGGCGGGCTGATTTTTATGAGGATACCGGATGTGAGGCGGAAGATACGGACGGTGCTGCGAAGGATACGGGTGGCACTGTGAAAACCGCGACTGGCAGCGTATCATGGATTCTGGAGCCGCTTGAGCTTTTGCGGGAGAGGCTCGGGGAGAGGGCGCTTCTTTTTACGTTCAGGACAAAAGAGGAGGGCGGGGAGCGCAGCATTTCATTGGAGGAGTACCGGCAGCTGAATGAAGCTGCTGCGGCCAGCGGCTTTGCCGACCTGATCGATGTGGAACTGAACCGGGGCGGAGAGCTTCTGCGGGAAATTGCCGCGTCTGCACATGAAAAGGGCTGCCTTGTAGTAGGATCCTTCCATGACTTTTCAGGAACGCCGTCGCGAGAAGCCTTGACGGAGCTTTTGCGTCGGATGCAGTCGCTCGGAGCGGATGTGACGAAGGCGGCGGTGATGCCACGCACGGAGCGCGACGTGATGACGCTGCTGGACGCGTCGCTTGCGATGAAGGAGCAGTATGCCGACCGGCCGTTTATCACGATGTCAATGGGTGCGCGCGGCGGGATCAGCAGGCTTTGCGGGACCCTGACAGGCTCAGCACTCACGTTTGCGACTGCCGGGGCTTCGTCCGCGCCGGGGCAGATGGATGCCTGGCTTGTGGCTCATGTGCTGTCAGCCTTAAACAGGTAACATAGTTTCTGCGCATTCGAAGCCATAGCTTGTGATGTATCTGGCCTGATGTCAGAGTTCAGCCGAGGGGAGAACCCTGACGGCCTGATTCCCGCTTTATTCTGGAATCCGTCAATCGAAATATGTCGATAAATTCATAGGAAACCCCAACCGGATTTGACAAATTGTTCGCCCCCTGCGGCGTATACTGGTAACAGTTGCGCCGCAGGGGGTGTTTTGTGTA
>CAYRKA010000159.1:0-3235 GCA_964424785.1 uncultured Lachnospiraceae bacterium
CCGCCTCGTTATGACCACTTCGATACCTCTCCCTGTCTCTCAGCAATCAGCGCTCAGCGCGTTAATTATGATAGCAGTTTCGCCTGATTCTGTCAACACATTTTTATGGTTTTTTTATTTTTTCTGTGGCACTTCCTGAGGCTTACAAGGCTGTTCCCTTCTATGCAGGATTACCTCCGCAAGATACAGATCCGCCGGTGTCGTCAGCTTAATATTATCATAGGAACCTTCAATCAGCTTTACCGGAATTCCCGCGTATTCCGCCACCATCGCATCATCCGTTATCACGAGATCCGACGGTTTCCCGGCCATCACGGCATCGTACGCACCACGGATCAATGGATACGCAAACGACTGAGGCGTCTGCACCGACCAGAGGCGCTCCCTGGGCAGCGTCCGCTCGACATATCCGTCTCCGCCGCCGAGCTTGATCGTATCCTTGACCGGGACTGCAGCGACAGATGCTCTGCTCTGCGGCAGATCGTCCAGAATACGATCCAGAAGCTCACTGTCCACAAACGGGCGCGCGCCGTCGTGGATCAGCACATAATCACAATCCGTCAGTACCTTCAGCCCTTCATAGACAGAATGATAGCGCTCCTTTCCGCCAACCACAATATGTTTTATCTTTGTAAAGCAATACCGTTCCACGATTTCTGTGCGGCACCAGCCAGTTTCCTTCTCCCCGCACACGAGAACCACCTCGTCGATCCGTGGGCATTGCTCAAATGAATTGAGCGAATACCAGAGTACAGGCTTCCCGTCCAGAAGGAGATATTGTTTTTTGACACTGCTCTTCATCCGGCTGCCGCTGCCGGCCGCCAGCACAACCGCCGCATTCTTCATGCGCATCCCCTCAGCCTCAGTAAACGCCGCGTCCTTCATATACGTTCCCCCAGCTTCAGATTCGGCACCGCATTCAGGTCAAGCCCATGGCGGACGCCCCTTACGTATTCATAGTAAGCGGCAGCCCCGATCATCGCCGCATTGTCCGTACACAGAATCGGGGACGGGCGGTAAAAACGGATGCCGGATAGAGCGCACGCCTGTTCCGCCGCGCTGCGAAGTGCGCTGTTTGACGCCACGCCTCCTGCAAGTGCAAGCTTATCCATACCCGACTCTCTCACCGCCATCATCGCGTGCTCCACCAGCACATCGACAACAGCCTTCTGGAACGATGCAGCCACGTCCGCCTGGTTGACAGTCTCTCCTTTCATCGCGCAACCGTTCAGATAATTCAGGACTGCTGATTTCAGGCCGCTGAAGCTGAAATCATATGGCGCATCCTCGATCTTCGCTTTCGGGAAACGGATCGCATCCGGATCCCCCTCCTTCGACAGACGGTCTACCTTCGGTCCGCCCGGATAGCCAAGTCCGATTGCGCGCGCAACCTTGTCGAACGCCTCCCCGGCTGCATCGTCGCGCGTCCGCCCCAGGATCTCGTACTCCCCGTAATCCTTCACCTTTACAAGATGCGTATGCCCGCCGGAGACGACAAGGCAGATAAACGGCGGCTCCAGATCCTTGTTCTCTATATAATTAGCGGAAATATGCCCTTCAATATGATGCACACCAACCAACGGCAGATGCTTCGCATAGCTGATCGCCTTCGCTTCCGCAACGCCGACCAGCAGCGCGCCGACCAGCCCCGGTCCATATGTGACGGCAACCGCATCAAGGTCATCGAGTGTCACACCCGCCACCCTCAGCGCTTCCTCTATCACCTGATTTATTTTCTCAATATGCTTGCGCGAAGCGATCTCCGGCACGACGCCGCCATAAAGCTTATGCAGCTCAATTTGCGATGAGATGATATTGGACAGCACCTCGCGGCCGTTTTTTACGACAGCGGCAGCAGTCTCATCGCACGAGCTCTCTATCGCTAAAATCAGAATATCCTTATCCTCCATATTGATGCCCTCCAGATCTGTCGAAGAAAAATGGCGCATATGCCATAACTGCAAAGGAAATGAACGGTTAGCATGAGCCTTGACGATCGAAATCTATTTCCACACTCCTGCCGTCCTTGCCCGCATACGCATTTTCAAAAACCGCACGCACCTGTCCCATATACTCCTCGGGACGGACGAGGGACGGGCTGAAATGCGTCAGCCACAGCTCCCTCGGCTGTGCCTGCTTCGCAAGCTGCGCTGCCTCGGCAAATGTCATGTGTTTGTGCTCGACCGCCTTCGCCGCTTTGTCCGGCTCGCCATACATTCCCTCACAGATAAACAGATCCGCACCCTCCGCCTGCTTCGCGATCACCGGAACCGGCCTTGTATCAGTACAATATGTGACCTTTATGCCCCGCCTTGCCGGGCCGAGCACATCCTCCGGGCGGAAGATCCTGTCTCCCTCCTCGATCACTTCTCCCTTCTGCAGACGGCTCCACAGCTTCATCGGGATCTGCGCAGCGCGGGCCCTGTCCACGTCGAAGCGGCCTGCACGGTCAATCTCAAGCGTATAGCCGTAGCATGTCACATTGTGGCTGACGCGGAATGCCGTAATCCTGTATCCACAGCGCTCGAACGTCTGCTGCTGGCCCTGGATTTCCCAGAATATGAGCGGAAACGGCAACTCAGGCGCGATCACACGCAGCGCATTCACGACACGCTCCAGCCCTTTCGGTCCAATCAGCACGAGCGGCTCCGTCCGCTCGGCATTCCCCATCGTAAGCAAAAGCCCCGGAAGACCGCTGATATGATCTCCATGATAATGGGTGAAGCAGATCGTGTCGATCGGCTTGAAGCTCCATCCCTTTTCCTTTATCGCAATCTGTGTCCCCTCTCCGCAGTCGATCAGGAGATTACTCCCATTGAACCGCGTCATCAACGAAGTGAGCCAGCGGTACGGGAGCGGCATCATCCCACCGCTGCCAAGCAAACAAACATCCAACATAATACTCCTCTTTCCTGGTTTGAAAAACTAACAGCCTCCGTCAAAGATATTCCTCGACCTTCACAGGCAGCACAAATGCTCTCGTAATCCTGTCATAGCAATCCTCACACAGGCAAAACGTGTGGCGCTCGCCATCCTTATCCGAGAAATAGCCCCAGTCGTACTGTACCTGAAAAACCCCTTCACAGATCCTGTCCGCAGATCCTGGAATCTCTTTCCCACAGCCGTTGCAGTATAATTTCTTGTTATCCATGCTTTTCCTCCTCGTATCCTGACAGGCGACGCTGTCATCTGTAATTCTGCGGTAACTGTCCGGCACACGCCAAAGCGCCTGCCG
>CAYRKA010000160.1:0-3197 GCA_964424785.1 uncultured Lachnospiraceae bacterium
GCGGCAGCGGCTCTGCCGCTGAAATACCTTGCCGCCCTGTGTGCATAGAAAAATGCCCTAAATGATCTGTATCATTTAGGGCGTTTTATTATACGAAGCGGCAAGCTGCACCTGATTTTCACAACAAAGAAAGGACACCACTATGCAAAGACTGAAACGTATCCTCGCCCTGTGCGGCGCGGTTCTCCTCATCGGAATGTATGTGATCACGCTCATCCTCGGCCTCACGGCAAGCCCGGCGACACAGGATATGCTGATGGCCGCCATCATCTGTACCATTGTCATCCCCTGCCTGCTGTACGCATTTATGCTGGTCGCCCGCGTGCTGGACAACCGCGGGCGCTCTGGTTCACAGCCGGAGGCGGATGGCCAGAAGCGCCAGGAGAATCACAAATCGGGCAGGGAAGATGCAATCTGACCTGCTCGCCGACATCTGTCATGATCTGTAAATAATATCATCTCTCCCCGGCCCGTTCGACACCATCGTGATCGGGAACCCGATATGCTCCTCGACGAACTCGATATACTTCCGGCAGTTCTCCGGCAGATCCTCGTATTTGCGGATCCCGCGGATATCGCACTTCCAGCCCGGCAGCTTCTCCAGCACCGGCTTTGCCTTCTCAAGCAGCGCGGTGGCCGGGAAGTCCGTCGTCACCTTGCCGTCGATCTCGTAGCCTGTGCAGATCGGAATCTCATCGAGATATCCGAGCACATCGAGCACGGTAAACGCGACATCCGTCGTACCCTGCAGGCGGCAGCCGTATTTCGACGCGACACAGTCGAACCAGCCCATCCTCCTCGGGCGTCCTGTCGTTGCGCCGTACTCCCCGCCGTCGCCTCCTCTGCGCCTGAGCTCATCCGCCTCATCGCCGAAGATCTCGCTGACAAAGACGCCGGCGCCGACTGCACTCGAATACGCCTTGCACACAGTCACTATCCTCTTGATCTCGTACGGCGGAATCCCCGCGCCGACCGCACCATAGCCCGCGAGCGTCGACGAGGACGTCACCATCGGGTAAATGCCGTGGTCCGGATCCTTCAGGGAACCAAGCTGCCCCTCCAGCAGGATTGTCTTGCCATCCTGCAGTGCCTGATACAGGAACGCAGCCGTGTCGCACACAAACGGCTTCACCATGTCGCGGTAGCCGTGCAGCTCCTCCAGAAGCGCCTCCGGCGTGAGCGTCGGCCTGTGGTACAGGTACTCAAGGATCGGATTCTTGAGGTCGCAGATGCGCTGAACCTTTTCCGTGAGCAGCTCCTCATCGAACAGCTCGCTCACCTGGAACCCGATCTTGGAAAATTTGTCTGAATAGAACGGAGCGATGCCCGACTTCGTTGAACCAAAGGACTTCCCGCCCAGGCGTTCCTCCTCATACTGGTCAAACAGGATATGATAGGACATCACGATCTGGGCGCGGTCCGACACGAGCAGCTTCGGCATCGGCACCCCTCTGCCCGCAATGTCCTGCACCTCATGCAGCAGCACCGGGATATTCAGCGCCACGCCGTTGCCGATGATATTCGTCGTGTGGCTGTAAAACACTCCCGACGGAAGTGTGTGCAGCGCGAACTTGCCATAGTTGTTCACAATCGTGTGGCCGGCGTTCGCCCCTCCCTGAAAACGCACGATGATATCGGCCTTCTCAGCCAGCATATCCGTGATCTTGCCCTTTCCTTCGTCTCCCCAGTTTGCTCCTACTACTGCCTGTACCATATAACACTCCTCCTGATTTCAAATATTTTCAGACGTTGATCTCCGCCTTCACGCCGAGCAGCTCCCTGTTCTCCTCGAGCACCGGGCGGATCACTGTCTCTACAAAGCGCTCCACCTGCTCCTTTGACCGTCCTGTGTAGCGCGACGGCTCCATCGATTCCTCCAGCTCCCCGAGCGTCATATTGAACGACGGATCCGCGGCGATCAGCTCGAGCAGGTTGTTCTCCCTACCCTCTTCCTTGACATTGCGGCCGGCCTCCATCGACAGCGTGCGGATCCTCTCATGCAGCTCCTGCCGGTCGCCGCCCGCCTTGACCGCGTCCATCATGATATTCTCCGTCGCCATGAATGGCAGCTCGGAGCGAAGCCGCTTCTCGATGACCTTCGGGTACACCTTGAGGCCGTCCGTCACATTCAGACAAAGATCCAGGATACCGTCGACCGCCAGGAAACCCTCCGGGATCGACAGCCGCTTGTTCGCGGAATCGTCGAGTGTGCGCTCAAACCACTGGCACGACGAGGTGATCGCCGGGTTCAGCGCGTCGCAGATCACATACCTTGACAGGGAAGCGATGCGCTCGCTGCGCATCGGGTTACGCTTGTAGGCCATCGCCGACGAACCGATCTGCATCTTCTCAAACGGCTCCTCGACCTCCTTCAGATGCTGCAGCAGGCGGATATCGTTCGACATCTTGTGTGCGCTGGCCGCGATCCCCGCGAGGACATTGAGCACACGCGTGTCCGTCTTGCGGGAGTACGTCTGCCCCGACACGGCGACGCACGACTCAAAGCCCATCTTCTGCGCGATCATCGGGTCGATGCGGTCGATCTTCTCCTGGTCGCCGTCAAAGAGCTCAAGGAAGCTCGCCTGCGTGCCCGTCGTCCCCTTCGAGCCGAGCAGCTTCATCGTCGACAGCACATACTCGAGATCCTGCAGATCCATCAGGAACTCCTGCGCCCAGAGCGTCGCCCTCTTGCCGACCGTCGTCGGCTGCGCCGGCTGGAAATGTGTGAACGCCAGTGTCGGCAGATCCCTGTACTGCAGCGCGAAGTCCGCCAGCTGCGCAATCACATTGACCAGCTTCTTCTTCACAAGGCGCAGCGCCTCCGTCATCACAATGATATCCGTATTGTCGCCGACATAACATGAGGTCGCGCCGAGATGGATGATCGGCTTCGCCTTCGGGCACTGCACGCCATACGCATACACATGCGACATGACGTCGTGGCGCACGAGCTTCTCGCGCTCCTGCGCGACTTCATAATTGATATCATCCTGATGCGCCTTCATCTCATCGATCTGTTCCTGCGTGATATCAAGCCCCAGCTCCCGCTCCGTCTCCGCGAGGGCGATCCAGAGCTTCCTCCAGGTGCGGAACTTCATGTCAGGTGAAAAAATGAACTGCATCTCCCTGCTCGCATACCGCTCCGAAAGCGGGCTCTGGTATCTGTCTGTACTCATATTTCACATTCTCCTTTTCTA
>CAYRKA010000161.1:0-3196 GCA_964424785.1 uncultured Lachnospiraceae bacterium
TTCGTAGAGTGTAATACTCTGAGAAATAGCCGTCATCCCTTTGATATTCAGGGGGATGACGGCTTTTGACGGCTCAGGATGACGGCTTATGATGCCGTCAAAAGCTCTGACAGCATATTCATGTTCCTTTTTTTCAGTTCCATAGACGGGTGTACATACCGATTCAAGGTGATATTTACACTGGCGTGCCCAAGGATTTCGCTCAGGCTTTTTATGTCAAAGCCAAGTTCCACACACCTTGTCGCGAATGTATGGCGGAGTACGTGAAAATTTACATTGTTAATCTCGCATTCCCTGGTGACTCTCTTGAAGTGGTTTTCCATGCTGCGAGGCTCCACGTAGCTTTGTACCACTCCTGTCAGGAAGAATGCCTCGTCATCCTTCTGGGCGGGTATCAGAATCTGAAGCATCTCATCCGGGATAGGGATTTTTCGGATGGAGCAGTCGCTTTTGGGTGTCTGGATAATGACCTCGGTTTTCGTCTCCTGCTTTCCCGGCACCTGAATTCGCTGCATTGTCCGGTGAACGTAAAGATATTGTTCTGACACACGGATATCCTCCCATTTTAGCGCACATACTTCCCCGATTCTCAAGCCCGTGTACAGGCAGAGCAGTATCCCTAAATGACGCGGACATGGATCAACACGAAGGAATTGGCTTAGTCTCTGCTGCTCCGAACGGCTAAGAATCCTCAGGGGCTTCTGTGTCTGCCTGACACTCAGATCCGAAATGTCCGCCACCTGGACGCCTCTCTCCTGTTGTGCGTACTTTAGGATGTTCTTCATTACAGACAATGTGCCGTTCACAGTCTTCGGCGCCAGCCCTTTCGCCCTGGCGCCTCCTGATGTCAATAATTCCCGGCTAAAGAGCATGACGTCATTTCGGGATATCGCGCAAATATCGCGCTCGCCAAATCTGGGCAGGAGATATGAATCCATGATGTTCGAGTATTTTGCAATGCTTGATATTTTCAGCTCCGGCGTCTGCACCTGAAGCCATTCCTTCGAAAGCTTTCCGAAGGTTTCCGAATGGGGTTCCGTCTTGCCGACAGACAGCTTCACTGCATCATCCAGTTTTTGCTCGGCTTCTTCGTAGGTCTTTCCGAACACATAACCATACTGTTTTTCCCCGCCCCGCCGTTCTTTTATGTAGCGCCCTTCCCACCGTCCATCCTTTCTGAGATAGATGTTTTTCCCTTGTTTTGCCATGATTCTTTCCTCCTTTCGGCTCCGCCGCTGAAATACCTTGCCGCCCCGTGCACACGTGTGCAATCGAGTAGGGAAGATGCAATCTGACCTACTCGCCGCGCCGAGGGCGGCAGCGGCTCCGCCGCTGAAATACCTTGCCGCCCCGTGCGCATAAAAAAAGAACACCCGGAGATTTCTCCCCGGATGCCACATACCCGCTTTGGAATTGTTCATGATCATAGGCCGTTCACTCTCCGTAGCAATTCAATACGTTAATGGGTATACCTCCCAATCGCCTGCGCCAACAGGCGGATATATTCCGGCGTCGTGCCACAGCAGCCGCCCACGATGCCCGCGCCGCGTTCAATCAGTACCTGCATCGCTTTCACAAAAGCTTCCGGCCCCATATTGTAATGGGCCTGCCCCTGCTCGTCCAACTCCGGCAGCCCGGCGTTCGGCTTCGCGATCACGGGGATCTTCGCGACGGCCTTCATCGAGGCCACGACCGCCTCAAGCTGGTCCGGCCCGACCGAACAGTTCAGCCCGACTGCCGACGCGCCCAGCTCCTGCAGCGTCTCGACTGCCTCGACCGCCGAGCCGCCGAACAACGCGCTCCCGTCCGATTCAACTGTCAGCGAGCACATCACCGGCAGCTCGCAGACCGACTGCGCCGCGTCGAGCAGCACGACTGCCTCCTCGACATCCAGCAGCGTCTCGCCGACGATCAAGTCGACACCGCTGTCCGCAAGTACCTTGATCTGCTCCCGGTACGCATCATACAGCTCGTGGTACGTGAGCTCGCCGCGCGGCTCGAGCAGCTTCCCCGTCGTCGACAGATCGCCCGCAATGTACGCCCTGCCACCTGCCGCCTGCTTCGCCAACGCGACCAGTCTCGTATTCATCTCCGCAACCTGGTCCTGCAGCCCGTGCATCGCCAGGCTGATCCTGTTGGCCGAAAACGTCGGCGCGTAAATAATATCGCTGCCCGCCTCGACGTACGCCCGCTGCAATTCTGTTATAATCTCAGGATGCTCCAGCGCCCACTGCTCCGTGCATACGCCTGCAGGCATCCCGGCCTTGCGCAGATTAGAGCCTGTCGCCCCGTCCAGAAGGATGATTTTTCGCTCCGCGAGTTCTTTGAATTCCTGTTTTGTCATCTGCTTGTTCTCCTTGTATAAAAAATGTTTATAGAATTCCCCGGATAGCTGCCGCATCGCCCTGCACGCCGCAGACGGCGAGCGTGTATTGCGGCGTCACACGCACCACAAAATCGCCTGCGCGGCCCTGCCGCAGATCCTCTGCCACAGGCGCAGCCGTATATACCGGTTCCTGTGCGCCTTGCTTCGCACAATTCTCCCTCACCGACCACAACCCGCGCAGCTCCTCCAGCTCCGCCGCCAGGCCGATGCGCCCCAGCCCGTATGCCAGCCCGCGCCCGTCGCGCTTTACATAGCTTTCCTTCATCGACCACAATACCTGCAGCAGCCGTTCCTGCTCCGCCTCCGGCAGCCGCTCCATGAACAGCCGTTCCTGCTCCGTGCAGACGCGCCGCGCGAGCGCCGGCCGGAAAGCAAACCTGCGCTCCACATCGATCCCGACCTCATGATCCGCCGTAACACAGGCGCAGGCCGTCCCGCAGTGGCTTATATTGAAATAAATTTCCGGGTGGGCGGCGCTGTACGGCTTCCCGTCCCTGCCCGTCTGCCAGGCAAGCTCGTCCAGCGAGTGCAGGCCATATTCCCTCCGAAGCGCATATTCAAGTAACCGCCTGGCCATGACGCGCTCCCGCAGGCGCGCCCGGCGCTGAGTCAGCCTCACAGCCTCCGGCTCCTGCGGTTCCTGCCTGGGCTCCGTCAGGTGATTCTCCGCATATTCGTCCGATTCATCACGATCCCCCGACAGCCCGAACCGCTTCACTTCCCGTTCGATCACCGTCCACGGCGGCGCATTATCATATTCACACACATAAATCATAGCGTTCTCAAATATTCTTCCACATTTACATACTG
>CAYRKA010000162.1:0-3127 GCA_964424785.1 uncultured Lachnospiraceae bacterium
CCCCCCCCCGTATATATTTGTCAAGATAAAGCACAAAAAAAGGACACCGGTCAATGGATAAAAACCGCTCCTTTGACCGATATCCTCTTTTAAAAAAGGGAGAGGCAAATGCCTCTCCCACTGTGTGTTCTTTTATGATGCTTCAAAGGCTTTGACCAGCCCTACAACATATTTCAATACAAGCAGCGCATCGACAGCGGTTATTTTCTCATCGAAGTTTACATCCGCAAGAACTGTCTGCTGCTCTGTCAGTGTTTCCAGCTTGACCACGGACTTCAAAATCTTCAACGCGTCCTCCGCTGTCACCGCATTGTCTTCGTCTGCATCGCCGTACTGCAGGATGGTGTATGTCGTCCAACCTCTGCCTTCCAGGATGTCATAATAGTCATCGTCTCGTTCGAAGTATACCCAGCCGCAGCCCCAATCCTCATCGTATTCGGCGTTTGCCGTTACTGCGAGGACATGGTATGTGCCCGGCTTGGAAGGCGCGCCGTCGAGCGCTTCCCCGGGTTTCCCGTCCACATCCGTGTAATAGGTCAGGTCAAACGGAACCTCTTCCGGATCCTCAAGATATACATCTTCTCCCGTGTTTTCGGAATACGCGTATACGTAGAGATGGAAGGTATCCGACAGATCAAAGGCCGTATCGCCGTTTGCCACATACCGTTCGTCATAGGCGCGGCTTGTGATGACCGGAGACCATGCATAAGCAAGCGTCAGCGTGTCGATCAGCTCGTCACGCAGCTTCTCCTTGTCTTCCTCTGTTTCCGGAATGTAATCCAGATCTTCTCCGGTCAGCTCGTTCAACAATGTGCCGGCCGCGTATGCCATGCCCGCCTCATCCGCGGAAGCATAGATCACGGAAGGATACCAGCTCCGGTTGGTGGATTCGCTGACTTCTGTCACATTCTCGTCATTGACAATGACGAGGACATTGGATGTATACGGGTTCTGCCGGTAGTACAGGTAGTTGGCCACGCTCTTAGCTGCGCTTAAATTCTGCACTGTGCCCTCATCGTCATAGTAGAGCCCGAACATCGTATCCTTCGCGCTGCCGCGGCCGATACCGGATTCCCATGAAATGCAGCTGAGCGCCGTAAAGTTGAAGTATACCTGCGCTTCCTTGAACGGTTCGGTGGACAAGATGGAATCGGCAAATTCCCCGGCAAGCGCAAGGAATTTATCCTGCTCGTCGGCGGTGAAGCCTTCCCCCATGACAAGGATGGTCTGGTTGGTGCAGCCGTCCTGCGCCCCGTAATATTTATAGTCGTTGTTATCCACAATGGACGTCGCGGCAATATTGATGCTATAGTATGCGGACTGCGACGCGATTTCAGCTCCGTCTTCATCGAAAAGTGTGATCGTGACCATATAGTCAGCCGGATCGGACGGCGCCGCAGTGCTTGTAGAGGTGACTTCGCCGCTGATGGAATCGTCCTTGGTGTTGTAGTAATACTGCTTCACATTGTAGGTTTCCGGTTCTCCGGAATCCATGGAAGCCTCATAGCAGCGGATCTTGCTGCTGGTATAATACTGTTCGCCGAGATATTCGACCGTATAGCGATCATATTCCAATTCGGTATCGAAGGTTACTTCCGCCGGCGTGCCGTCCCATTCCTTATCATCGACAGAGATGGTAATGTACACCGGATCTTCAATGGTATATTCTCCGGTCTGCGTACAGGCGTCAAAGGTTTCGTTTCCGGCAAAGTCCGCCGTAACTGTGTAGTCGCCCGCCTCACCCGGGGCGGATGCGAGCGCGTTTCCTTCCGCGTCGTAGTAGGTCAGGGTAAGCGCCTCGCCGAGGGTATCGCCGGTAGTCGTCTCGGATCCCTTCCGGATGATAAAGTATTCTCGCATATCAACGGGATCTCCGCTGAGCAAGCTGTCGGCGTACGTCTGGAAGAAAAGCTTCGTGATATTGGATTTTTTGCAGAGCGCCTTGCGGATCTCCTCCTTGCAGACCTCGCAGAACTCGTAATGCTTGTCCTGCGTGCTCAAAAACTGCATTTTACAGTTATTGCTTGGCACATAATAGCCGCTTGTGGAGTTGCCCCACGCATATACGCCAACGCCGTTTTTGCCGATAAAGCGCGACCAGCTTACCAGAGACGGATCAGATTCCGCCGTCAGGTTCGCGTATTCCCCCGCATAATTGGAGACGTAATACTCATCCGCGAGGCCGGCGATCGTATGCCCCATTTCGTGGAGCATCATATCTAGGGAGTTGTCATTTAAGGAAGCGATGCAGAAATCCCCGCCGCCGCCGCCGTATTTCGTGGAGTTTGCCAGATAGCCGATGAAATCCGCGTCAGGGCAATAGGTCTCCTGCAGTGCGTAGCCCTTTGCCTGGCCTTCCTCACTCGGATACAGCAGCCGCTCGGAACCGGAGGTCCAGAAGGAGGAGCCAAAATAGGTATCCTTCTTATCGCCGCTCACCTCCGCAACGGTTGTCGCGTTTTCACCGGTGATGCCGGACTCGTTTGATACGACGCCAAGCGCATAGATCTTGATGACATCCGCAAATTCGTCATAAGGGGAGCAGGCCATGATATTTGCGGCCGTGTCCTCGGCGGCCTCATAAAATTTGTCCTGATCCTCTGCGGCAAAGCCGTCGCCCATGAGCATCAACACCATGGCGTCCGCGTCCGCCAGTGCCTCATCGCCGTACACCAGCTTCAGCTCGCCGACCTCCGCGTCCTGTGAAGCAGAGCCGTCTGTCGTTTCCTGAGAGCCGGTATCCTCCGCTGCATACGCCGTCAGGCCGGCTAACCCTTCCGGTCTGCACAGCAGCAGAAGCGACAGCGCGACCGCCAAAGCACGCGTTTTCCAACTACGTTTTTTCATGTTGTTATCCTCCATTCCCTGTTATTAGTTTTTATAAAAAAATGCACAACGACAGTCTTGATCGCACTGCCATTGTGCATATTTTACACAGAATCGCGACGGATCGCGGGCTTCGCATCCGTCGTTCTCTGCCCGATGTGAAATTTTTCCTGAAGTCATTATAAAGGAGCGTTCCCGATAATGCAAGTATTTTTTTTGAGCATCACCGGTAACCCCGATCACCCGGTCATTCGAGTCCTACGAAAAACAGCTCATAGAAATCATCCTCGCCGTCGATCTT
>CAYRKA010000163.1:0-3125 GCA_964424785.1 uncultured Lachnospiraceae bacterium
ATCTGCCGCGCGGCACATGGACGCACCTCCTGTCCGGTGAGGTGAGAGAAGGCGGCTCCTGGAACCGTGACACGTATGATTACTTCTCCCTGCCGCTGTATGTCCGCGGGAACACGCTCCTTGCGCTTGGCACGGAGGAGACACACCCGGACTACGATTACGCTGCGGCCATGACATTGCGCCTTTATCAGCCGGAGGAAGGCGCTGAGGCAGTCTGCAGGATCCCGTCTACTTCAGGCGTGATTGTCAACACGGTCACGGCAACCCGCACCGGCGGGGAAATCACGGTACGTCTTGCTGTTGCCGCAGGCGAGCTGCCACTCACGATCTACACCGGGACAGCCGTTACGGAGGCGGCAATCCCGGCGGGCGTGACCGAATATAAAGTAAAATTGTAAGCCGTCCTTTCTGCCCGGGATATTTGTTGCATTTTCATATCCCGGGCCGTATAATGAAATCAGATTTTTGCTTGCAATCCGGAAAATTTAACCAGGAGGGGCTACAGAATGGTCAGACAAAATCTAAATAAGAACTGGAAAATGCGCCGCGTCGGCGACGAGGCTTATATGGAGGCTGTCGTACCGGGCAGCGTATATACGGACCTGCTGCGTAACGGGCAGATGGAGGATCCGTTTTTTAAGGATAACGAGCTAAAAGCGCTGAAGCTGATGGACTACGACTATGAGTATGTGAGCACATTTGAGTGTGACCAGGCGGTGCTTGACAGCCACCGCGCTGTGCTGCATTTTGACGGTGTGGATACCATAGCTGATATCTATCTGAACGGCACACTGGTTGGTTCCCCGTGTAATATGCACCGCACCTGGGAGTATGAAGTGAAGGGGCTGCTTGCACCGCGGGGCAATGAGCTGCGCGTCGTGCTCCATTCCCCGACAAAATACATTGCGGAGGAGTATGAGAAGCGTCCGACGCGCGGCAGTGAGGATGCAATGGAGGGCTTTGTGCATCTGCGCAAGGCGCACTGCATGTTCGGCTGGGACTGGGGCGCCCATCTGCCGGATGCGGGACTGTTCCGCCCGGTATCGCTGCTCGGCATTGACGCGGCGCGGATCGACAGCATATATATCACGCAGGAGCACCAGGGCGGAGCGGTGACGCTTGGCTTTGATGTGGATGTCGAGGGCTGCCTGGAGATGGCCTGCGGACAGGAGGAGGCGGAGAGCGTCATTTGTGGGACGGGTCTCCACTATACGGTGAAGCTGACTGCGCCGGACGGCAGCGTACAGACAGCAGCCTGCAGCCCGGAGAGCATGACGGTACAGGATCCGCAGCTCTGGTGGCCGAACGGCTACGGGGAGCAGAAGCTGTATACCGTCGAGGTGACGCTGTATTTTGAAGATGAGATCCTCGATGTGTGGACGCGCCGGATCGGTCTGCGGACGCTGACGATGCACCGCGAGAAGGACCAGTGGGGCGAGAGCTTCGCGTGCCAGGTCAACGGTGTCGACATTTTTGCAATGGGCGCGGATTACATACCGGAGGATCATCTGCTCGGACGCGTGACGCCGCAGACGACACGCGCGCTGCTCGAGAAAGCGAAATGGGCGAATTTCAACTCCATCCGCGTATGGGGCGGCGGCTATTACCCGGAGGACTGGTTCTATGACCTGTGCGATGAGCTCGGCCTTGTCGTATGGCAGGATTTCATGTTCGCCTGCGCCGTGTATGACCTGACGCCGGAGTTTGAGGAGAATATCAGGGCTGAATTTATCGACAATATCAAGCGCCTGCGCCACCACGCGAGCCTCGGCCTGTGGTGCGGCAACAATGAGATGGAGGACTTCGTAAAGCAGCGCAATTCGTGGGTGACGAAGCCGGGTGAGGTGCGCGATTACCTGTTTATGTATGAGCGTATCATCCCGGAGGTGCTTGCCGAATACGATCCGCAGACCTTCTACTGGCCGTCCAGCCCATCATCAGGCGGCAGCTTTGACAACCCGCAGGATCCGGACCGCGGAGATGTGCATTACTGGATGGTATGGCACGGCAACAAGCCGTTCACCGAGTACCGTAAATTCTATTTCCGCTATGTGTCGGAGTTCGGCTTCCAGTCGTTCCCGACGATGAAGACCATCGAGCAGATCAGTGACGATCCTGCGGATTACAATATTTTCTCCTACGTGATGGAGAAGCACCAGCGCAACGGCAGCGCGAACGGCAAGATCATGAACTATATGCAGCAGACCTACCGCTATCCGTCGGATTTCGCGACCGTGCTGTACGCGTCGCAGCTCCTGCAGGCAGACGGCATCCGCTACGGCGTCGAGCATTTCCGCCGTCACCGCGGCCGCTGCATGGGTGCGATCTACTGGCAGCTCAACGATTGCTGGCCGGTGGCTTCGTGGTCATCGATCGACTACTGCGGCCGCCTGAAGGCTCTGCACTACTATGCGAAGCGTTTCTTCGCGCCACTGATGCTTTCCTGCGAGGAGCAGGGGCTGATGTCGTCGGAGAAGGTGCTGAACTGGCAGCATTTTGATTTCGAGAAATCGATCCGCCTGAATGTCGCGAATGAGACAAGGGAGGACGTGCACGTGACGGTGCGCTGGGCGCTGCGCAGTGCGGACGCGAAGATCCTCCAGGGCGGAGAACACGGGCTGGAGGTTCCGGCGCTCACAAGCGTATGGCTCGACAAGGTGGAGTTCCCGGATGTGGATATCTTTACGCAGTATGCAAGCTATGAGATGGTGAAGGACGGTGAGGTGATCTCGGATGGCACGGTCAACTTCTCCTATCCGAAGTACTTCCGTTACGAGGATCCGCAGCTTTCCTGCACGGTGAGCGGGGATGAGATCACGGTGACGGCGTCCGCTTACGCAAAGAGCGTTGAGATCCTGAATGAGAACGAGGATCTGATCCTTTCGGACAACTATTTCGATATGAACGCTGGGACGAAGACGGTGAAAATCCTGAGCGGCGAGGCCTCGAAGCTCCGCCTGCGCAGTGTATATGACATTCGGTAAAGGAAAGTCGGAGCATATATGCCAAATCTGATCATATGGAATGATTATGAAGGATTGTGTATCTCAGGCGGCAGGCGTACATTCGTATAATGTATCAGAATTTCCTGTGGGGAAATATACTGATTGTGCGGCTGTCCAGGG
>CAYRKA010000164.1:0-3109 GCA_964424785.1 uncultured Lachnospiraceae bacterium
AATAAGCATATGAATTCGGGAGACGCTGCAGACAGCAGGGTCTCCTGTTTTATGCGCACGAGGGCGTGAGGAAGATAGCTGCCTGAAAGCAGCACGCCCTCGGCGCGGGCGGATAGGGTCGATGAATCTCCCTTATCCGATTACACACGAGGGCGGCAAGGTATTTCAGCGGCGGCATCTTCATCGCGCCCCACGGCCTGGTACTCGTCCTGCTCGCGGGCAAATGAAATGCTCCTTCTCATAGTCCAGCAGCACCGGGTAGATCCGTTCGCAGTTCTTATCGTCGGAGAACGCGAAGAAATCATCGGCGCGGCGGCGGTAGAGGCCGGGCATCCGGCAGCCGTTTTCCATGTAGCGGCAGAGGACGTCGATCAGTTCGTCATTCGTGTGGCAGATCTCGCCGAAGCCCATCGTTGTATAGTGGAAGGTGCCCTCCTCGTAATGCTGCGGGATGTCGTGGTGGTGCAGGTAGACCACGGGCTTGCGCATATATGCGAAGTCAAACTGCACGCCGGAGTAGTCGGTCACCATCAGGGAGCCCTCACAGAAAATTTTTTCGTAGCTCATATCTCCGATGGACGGGATGATCTCAACGACGTCATTCTTCGTGAAATCGTCATGCTGAGGGCTGACGATCGGGTGCAGCACGTACTGGATGCGGTAGCCGTGGGTGCGCGCGGCATCGAGCAGCCTCGGATCGTTGATCAGGCCGTTGTAGACGCGGTAGTAGTCCGTCTCCTTGAAATGCGGGTTGTAGTCGCGGGAGACGCCCTCGTTTTTCTCGACCGGAATCGCCGAATTCATACGCCAGGTCGGGGAGATCACGATGATTTTCTGCGGACGGCTGTGCAGGCCGTCGTAGCGCGGCACGCCGGTCAGCTTCAGTGCGTCGAAGCCCCCGTAGCCGTAGACCGGCTTCGAGAGATTCTCGATTTCGTATTTGGATGCGCAGAAATAGAGCTTCGTGTTGTCGCGCAGCCGCCGCTGTGCTTTCGCGATCTTTTGGACTGACATACCGTGCTGGACGCAGGCCACACCGAAATGCGTGTCGCCGCGTATCGCGAGCGACTGGACAAAATTGTAATCATTAAAAGCAAAAACGGTCGAGTTCGACGCGATCACAAGATCCGCGTTCAAAAATGCGAGCCGGTGCTTCAGGCTGCCGCGCGCGAGCGGGCGCAGGCCATCTTTCTCCAGCCTGTCAAAGTCAGGGCAGGAGCGGTCGAGCAGGTAATATTTTCGGATGCCGTCGTCTCTGGCGGCCGCATAGCGGTAAAGGTATTCGGAGGAATCCCCGCCCTTATAGATCTTGTCGAGGAACAGCCAGATATGACGGCGCTTGAAGTACGGGCGCAGCGTGAAATTCAGCATTTTGAGCGGGAGCTGGCTGCGGAAAGAGCCGTTCTTGCATTTCCACATCTGTGCCCAGAGCCCAAGCTCCTTTTTCAGGACGAGGGAGGGGCTTGATTTGACGACATGGATGCCTTTGCCGTTCCAGTATGACAGATACTCGCCGAACCGCCAGTAGCCGAATGTGAAATCGCGCGCGAAACGGCTCGTATTCATCGGGAAACCGAACTCCATGCGGTATTCCCTGCCGCCGGCGCAGAAGACGAAATTCAGCAGCCGCTCTTTGGAAGATGGCGGGACCGGTATGGACACGTGGAATGTTTGGAGCCGGTAGAATGAGACACCGAAAAATTTAGTCAGAGAGTAGCTGCGGTCATAGGCGGGGAGAAATTTCTGCCCGTCGAAGTCCGCCAGGACCTCTCCGTCCTTCTCGGAAAAAAGATCCATATAGGAACCGTCGATTTCGAGCCTGCCGTCATAGTAGTCGATCAGGTTGACGCGCGCCTGGATCACCGGGAGTGTGCAGAAGGTCACGCCATCGCTCACGAGCGATACCGTATCGTCGCAGTGTACCTCAGGATAATAGTGGTTGTCCTGCTTTTTGAGCCGCAGATCGACGAGGCGGATGCTGGGATTGTCAAAATTCGTGGAGAGCTTTGACGCGAGGATGACTTCTGTGCTGATATGTTGCAGGATCTGTGAGAACAGTCTGAGATAACCATCAATCTCCTGCGTCTCAAGGACGTGGCGGTCACGGTTGTCGCGGTTCGCGTTCAGGCGGACATGCAGCATATAAAGCGCGAGATGCTGCGAGAAAAAGTCAGCGGAGGACACCGCCCCGCTCTCGAGATACGGCAGAAGGAACTGCTCAAGCGGATCGTAATACCATTCGCGCGTCTGGCAGCGCATATCATACTGGTGGTCGTATTCGCGGGACATCTTGTACGAGAGGGTACAGGTGCCCAGGTATTCAAAGGACGGACATCCATGGAGCAGCGTAAGAAGAATCTGCTTGCCCGGCTCCTGCGGATAAACGAGCTGCCGGTATGCGTCCTGAAGCGGCTGTGTCGGAATCAGCAGGCCGTGGAGGCTGACCGGGTAAACCGGCGGATATTTGGAGGCATCGACCGTGAGGTCCTGCGCCTTTTGCAGCTCAAAGAGGAAGGGCGGCTTTTTGAACAGGGAAAAAGAGAGCGCGGGCATGACAAAAGCGCCGCGTGACTGCTGTGCGCACTCCAGCATACGCGCGAGGAATGTCGTGTCAAACGTGTCCTCGGCGTCGAGCAGGATGGTATACTGCCCCTGCGCTTCCATGATACGGCCAAGTGCCGCCCGGTGCGGGTGGTAAGCGTCGGTCTCCGAAACGGCGAGCACTTCGATCCGATCCTGCGGGATCGTCTGATCCGGGAAATGTATATGGGATGGTCCGCTGCCGTGCGTTGGTTCCTGTGCGGATGCATGAGACGGGGCACTGCTGCGCTCTGCCGTCTGCGTATCACTGTGAAAACTGTATATAACTGTAATATCGAACTCGCTCATATCCGAAAAAGTACCTTTCTGAAAAATCAGTCCCTATATTTGTTAAGTATCCTTTGAAATTATATCACACGATCCGGGTTAATTCAATGACGGCAGTCTGGCCTGGTTGTTACAGTGTTACTTTTCATGCATCCACTATCCCGCGAAGCGTGTCGCTGTGAATGGCCGTGAACAGTGATCTGTTATAAAAAAAATGACAGAAACCACATTTTTCCGACAT
>CAYRKA010000165.1:0-3083 GCA_964424785.1 uncultured Lachnospiraceae bacterium
GCGAATCGGTATTTCCCCTTCAATGCAGGAAATTCCCTGAGATATTCTTCCTCAACATGCCTTTCAATGCTCTCTGCAAATCCGGGATCGATCAAAGCCATGCAGCAGCCCTTGAAGCCCGCTCCGGAAAACCGGCCGCCGTAAATGCCGTCGGTATGGGTCATGATCTCATAGAGCTTGACCAACTCCGGGCAGCCGCTCTCATAATTGTACACGGAGCTGTAGCCGGATTCGAAGATCAGCTGACCATATCTGATCAGATCTCCCCTCCGCCACGCTTCCGTGCCTTCTTCCACGCGGGCAAGCTCTGTGTAGAAATGTTCCGCCCGTTTCCGCCAGTTTTCCGGCAGCTTGCTTCCAAACTGTTCGTAAACAGATCGGGGAACATCCCGCAGCCGTGTATCCTTAAAATTTCCGTAGTCCATGCCGCTGAAAGCCTTCAGCGCATAGGCTGCCGCCTTGCACTCGTCCTGCCGCGCATTGTATTTGCTGTTCGCGAGACTGCGCTCCAGCCCCGAGAAAAAGATCGCGATCTGATATTCCGGCATGTCCGGCGAGGTGGGGATCAACTCGTAGCTGTCATCCAATGTATCCAGATAAAGCAGCTGATCCTTTCTGCACAAGACCTCGCAGCTCTGATCGAGCTTTCCGCAATTGACGCCCACGTACTGATTCTCCGCCGCCTTGGCCATCATGATCAGCTCCCATTCACCCAGACAGATCCGGTTGACCCTGCACAGAGCCGACAAGAACACAATGATCACCGCCGCCGAAGAAGACAGTCCTCCAATGGGAAGGCTCCCCTCCAACACACCGGCAACGCCATATTTCAGCCTGTATTTTTGGCCAAGCATCTGCGTGGCTCCCCGAAGATGATCCGCCCAGTCATTCTGCTTGGTCTCCGGAACGGAAGCGACATGGAACTGCGCCCGCTTGCCGGGAAAATTGACCGACTGCACCTCACAGATGCCGGACTCCTTTTTTGAATATGCGAAATGGATCCCCTTGTCAATCGCCAGCCCGTTGATCTTGCCAAACTGATGGTCGATATGAGCGCCCAGAGGAGAGATCCGATAGGGGCAAAAGGCAACCGCATACGGGGCCTTTCGGTACAGGGACTCATAAATCTCTATACACTTCATCTCAGTCACCTCATCCCTTATAAAATCAGTCGCGACGGAACAAATCCCTCGTATACACCTTTTCCTTCACATCATCCAAACGGCTGTCATACCGGTTCGCAATGATCGCCTGTGACTGCCGCTTGAACACTTCAAGCTTGTTTACGACCTTACTGCCAAAGAACGTCGTGCCATCCTCAAGCGTCGGCTCGTAGATGATCACAGTGGCGCCTTTGGCTTTGATACGCTTCATGATGCCCTGGATGGAGGATTGGCGGAAGTTGTCGCTGTTGCTCTTCATGGTCAGGCGGTACACGCCGACCGTAACCTCTTTTTCCTTCTGTGTGTCCCACACATCGTTCGCGCCGTAGCCTCCGGCGATCTCAAGCACACGGTCGGCAATAAAATCCTTCCTCGTCCTGTTGCTCTCCACGATCGCGGACATCATATTCTGCGGGACATCCGCGTAGTTGGCCAGAAGCTGCTTTGTGTCTTTCGGCAGGCAATACCCGCCGTAGCCGAAGCTGGGATTGTTGTAATGCGTTCCGATCCTCGGATCCAGACACACACCGTTGATGATCGCCTGCGTATCAAGCCCTTTCATCTCGGCGTAGGTATCAAGCTCATTGAAATAAGAGACGCGGAGCGCCAGGTAGGTATTGGCAAACAGCTTCACGGCCTCCGCCTCAGTAAATCCCATGAACAGAGTGTCGATCGGCGTTTCGTCCACAGCCTCCCCTTCGGCCACAGCTTCTTTTTTCTTTCCTTTGATCGCGCCTTCCCGCAATAACTCCGCAAACGTCTCCGCCGCTTTTTTCAGCCTTACGTTCTCCACATCCGTCCCAACGATGATACGGCTTGGATACAGGTTATCATAGAGCGCCTTGGATTCCCGCAGAAATTCCGGGCTGAAAATGATATTATCACAGTGAAGCTTCTCCCGGACGCTCTGTGTATATCCCACAGGGATGGTACTCTTGATCACCATGATCGCCTCCGGATTATACCGGATCACCAGCTTGATCACCGCCTCGACGGCGCTCGTATCAAAGAAATTTTTCTTGCTGTCGTAGTTTGTCGGCGCGGCAACGATCACGAAATCCGCCGTGGAGTAGGCTTGCTCCGCATCCAGCGTAGCAGTGAGGTTTAAGCTTCTCACGCCCTCCCTGTCTTCATTCAGGAATCTCTCTATGTACTCGTCCCGGATGGGAGAAATCCGATGATTGATCTTCTCAACCTTCTCCGGAATGATATCCACAGCCGTCACCTCATGGTGCTGGGATAAGAGTACGGCCAGAGACAGGCCGACGTAGCCGGTTCCGGCAACTGCAATTTTCAGGTCTCTATAATTGTTCATTCGGCTGCTTCCTCTTTTTTACACTTGATAAAAATCCTTATACCATTCCGCAAAGCGTCTCAATCCGTCACGCAGCGGCGTGGATGGTTTGAATCCGTAATCACGCAGCAACGGCTCACAGTCCGCATAAGTCACAGGCACGTCTCCCGGCTGCATCGGCACCAGCTTTTTGTGCGCTTCAAAGTCATAGTCAGACGGCAGCACACCGGCTCTTACCAGCTCTTCCTGTAATATCGTTACAAAGTCCAGAAGATTCTCCGGATTCTGATTTCCGATGTTATAAATGTGATACGGCGGCACAGGCAATCCATCCTCGCCGGTCTCTTTCTCCGGAGCGCCGCCCATCACTCGTATTACACCCTCTACAATGTCGTCCACATAGGTAAAGTCGCGCTTGCAATTACCATAGTTAAATATTTCTATGGTCTGACCGGCCCGCAGCTTATTCGTAAATCCAAAATACGCCATGTCGGGGCGGCCCGCCGGGCCATAGACCGTGAAGAACCGTAAGCCGGTTGACGGAATATTGTAGAGCTTCGAATATGCGTGCGCAAGCAGCTCATTGCTTTTCTTCGTAGCCGCATAGAGGCTCACAGGATTGTCTA
>CAYRKA010000166.1:0-3075 GCA_964424785.1 uncultured Lachnospiraceae bacterium
AGCGCGAAGCGCGGAACAATCCGGGAATCAGCTTTTGACGGGTAAATCATTTCATAGCGAATATGGGGAATAAACGCTATTATATCCAGTCAGCCTTCAGTATTCCCGATAAAGAAAAAGAGGATCAGGAAAACGATCTCTTCGGGGAAAAGATCATACTTCTTATCCGCCCGCGCCGAGGGTGTGCTGCCTTCAGGCAGCTATTTCCCTTACGCCCTCGTGCGCAATCGCGTCGGGAAGATGCAATCTGACCTGCTCACCGCGAGCTTCCTCAACTGGCGCCCCGGATCAGGACAGTTTTTCCCTCAAACGCAAAACCATACTCTCTGATCCTCTCCTTTGCGATACCGCGCGCCTGCATATCAGCACAATACTTTCTTTTTTCGATCTGCGCCAGGGCATTCCGCGCGGTATCCTGCAGCGATCTCTCATTCTCCGGATTGTACACCTTGAATTCAATGATGATGCCATTGTCCTTTTTCTCACGCGGCTCAAGCATTACATCATACCTGCCAAGGCCGCTTTCACGGTTTGACGTTATGTGATACCTGCCTGTCAGTTCCACGATGAGCCCCAAGACAAACCCATGGTAAAACCGCTCTGCCTCCTGGAATCCGGAGCCGGTCCGCCCTGTGTCAAAATAACTGAAGGAGGACAGCGCGACCCGGTTCATGTACACATTCATCGCTTCCAGGTCGTCCGCCAGCAAAGCTTTCACAAATTCGTTATACCCGGAACCGCCTGAAGAAAACCAACTGCGGATCATGCTGCGGAACATCGTCTTTACCTCAAAATTGGTCATCTGCAGCACATAGTTTTCCTGCCATTCCCCGTATTCTGTGATAAGAGGCTGATACCGTTTTACCCGCAGATACCCGCCAGCCAGCAAAAGGCTCCATACCGCGTCTTCCCTCTCGCCAAGCTGATCATACACAATCTGTTCATCGATCTGTGTACACAGTATTTTCCCTGAAATAAGATCTTCAAATTCCTCCTTCAGCTTCGGGCTGCCTGCGCAGATCAACTGCCCTGCCAGGCGGTTCGTGCTGGTATTCGCCCAGTATGGTTTTAATTTCCCTGTATCAAGAAAATTAAGGATAGACCATGGATTGTAAATACCCGAAATACTGCCAAATGTGAAGCCGTCATACCATTGCTTCACCTGCTCTTCCTTCTCCAAAAGCCCATATTCCTCCAAGGCATCTCTGACCTCAGCTTCGGTAAATCCAAAACAGTCCGCATATTCCTCTGAGGTAGTCGTCACAGCTTTCAGATTGTTCAGGTCGGAAAAAATGGACTCCCGGCTCACCCTGGTGATGCCGGTCATGGCAGCGCGCTCCAGATATTCATTCGTTTTAAACGTAGAATGAAAGAGGCTCCGGGTAAACGCGGCCAATTCCTCCCAGTATCCGTTCACATACGCCTCCTGCATCGGCGTATCGTACTCATCCAGCAGAATGATCACCTTTTTCCCATAATACCGATACAGATACCCTGACAGTGCTTTCAATGAAAGTGTCGCCTGATAATCCGCCATATCCACTGATATCCCGTCAAAGAAAGCGCGTTCCCGCTCACTGAGGAAGTCCTCTTCCGTCAGAAAACAGTATTCTTCATACAGCATTGCCAGCTTCTGGCAGATTTTCTGACGGGCCGCCTGATAGGTCATTTCCTTTATGTCCGCAAAGCTGAAAAAAATAACAGGAAACGTCCCCTGAAGCTGCCTGAACTTCTCATCCTGCCAGATAGCAAGGTGTCCAAACAGATCCTCCCGTCCGGCGTATTTTACAGAGAAAAATTTCTCCAGCATATTCATGTTCAGAGTCTTTCCAAAACGGCGCGGCCTGGTGATCAGCGTGACCTCATCCTGGCTCTCCCACCACTCTTTTATGAATAATGTTTTGTCAATATAAAAACAGCCTTCTTTGATGATATCCGCAAAGTCCTGCCTGCCGATCGCGATTACCCGTCCCACGTTCCACCTCCGATCTGCCCATCACCGGGTATGCTGCAAAAACGCTATATCCTCCGCATCCTCAGGTCAAGTATATCGGATTTCCATATAAATTACAATTATAAATTTGATCGGCAGCATCGGATTCCTTACCTGGAAGCACACAATCACTCCTGATTTGCCATAGCCCTTACCTGCTTCAGCGCTTTGAGCACCGGCGGCAGGGATACCAGGACCAGGGTCGCAATCATTTCAGGGAGAATATATGTCATGTTATAGGCCAGCGTATAAACCAGAGGATTCATCCCCTCCGGTGCATAGGAGCCGAAATACACATAGCCGGAGATGACATGCATCACATATCTTCCCAGCATACCCACAACCAGGCCGATCTGCAGGCCTCCCTTATGTTTCCGGAAGAACCCGGACAGTCCCAGTGCGCCAAAGGCCAGAGGATAATCAAGGAACATCTGTACCGGCGAATAAATATACGGATCAACAATCAGCTGCAGTACACCATAAGCCACACCGGTCATAAGACCGATCTTCGGGCCATACAGATAGCCGATAAAGCAGATAAAAAACATGGAAAACAGCGTAATGGAACCGCCCATGGGGAGGCTGGCAAATTTGATAAAGCTCGTCACCATGGCAAGTGCCATAGAAACGGCGCAAAAGGTCAGCGTCCTGACACCCATCCTTTTGCTCTTTTTCTTTGAGAGCATAGTGGGAATGATCACCGCAGCCAGCATCAGGAGCACCAGTGCCACGTATCCCGGGGCTTTCAGGACATATTCCCAGTTTTCCGCATCATAGGTTACAAAAAAAGACATAATAAAACCTCCTTCGGTAAACATTGTCCGCTGAAGGAGGTCCTTCCTCTTTTTCTGTGCTTCCCTACGCCAGTATGATCTGGATCAGGTAATAAGGGTCAATCAAATGATTTCTCAGCCCGAGGCTCCCCCAGCGAAACTTTTCACTTTTGCAGAATCGATTCTTCCATCAGTATAGGCATTCTCAGAGGGAAAGTCAAGCTACAATTTAAAAACAGCACCACGGGCGGCCAGCATACCTTTAGTTCAGATAACCGTCAATATCCGCCTCGTCCACATACTGTGTCG
>CAYRKA010000167.1:0-2787 GCA_964424785.1 uncultured Lachnospiraceae bacterium
CAGGTGCAGCTCATCGATAAACAGGATGATCTCGCCGTCGCTCTTGCGCACCTCCTCGAGGACTGCCTTCAGCCTCTCTTCAAACTCACCTCGGTACTTCGCGCCCGCCACGAGCGCGCCCATATCGAGCGCAAAAATCTTTTTATTCTTCAGCCCTTCCGGGACATCGCCGCGCACAATGCGCTGCGCGAGCCCCTCGACAGCAGCCGTCTTGCCGACGCCCGGCTCGCCGATCAGGACCGGGTTGTTCTTCGTCTTCCTCGACAGGATGCGAATCACATTGCGGATCTCCGCGTCCCTCCCGATGACCGGGTCGAGCTTCTGATTGCGTGCCTTCTCGACAAGATCCTGCCCGTACTTATTCAGCGTGTCGTACGTAGCCTCCGGATTGTCCGTCGTCACGCGCTGGTTGCCGCGCACCGTCGAGAGCGCCTGCAGGAAGCGCTCCTTCGTGATGCCGAACTCCTTCCAGAGCTGCTTCATCGAAGGGCTCGGATTGTTCAGCAGCGACAGGAACAGATGCTCGACCGACACATACTCGTCACCCATCTGCTTCGCCACATCCTCGGCGCTGATCAGCGCCTTATTCAGGTACTGCCCGACATACGGGCTGCCACCCGACACCTTCACCCTCGCGTTGATCGCCTGTTCCACGCGGTTCTCAAAGTATTCCCGCTGGATCTCCATCTTCTCGATCAGCTTGCCGATCAGGCTGTCCTCCTGGTGCAGCAGCGCGTACAGCAGGTGCTCCTGCTCGATCTCCTGGTTGCCCGCCTCCATCGCTATCTTCTCCAGGTCATTCACGGCCTGTATGGATTTCTGTGTAAATTTGCTGATATTCATAACCAAACCTCCTTCACAATTCCGGCTCATGCTCCCGCCCATCCGGAATCCGGGCTGTACTCCTGTCTCACTATAGCTCCCATTATCAGCACTGTCAAGGGGTGAGTGCTAATAAAGTAGAAAAAGTCGGGGATGTCTTTGCGGCATCCCCTGTTATACCCATTCACATATTGATTTGCGAGCCTTATCCCTCGATCGCAATATAGTTGTTCTTCACAGCCTTCTGCTGCTCCTGTTTCGGCAACGTCAGCCTCAGGATACCATTGTCAAACTTCGCGTGTATATCCTCCTGCGTGACGTCATTGCCAACAAAGAACTGCCTGCTCACCGAGCCCGAATAACGCTCGCGGCGAATATACTTGCCATTATCATCCTTCTGGCTGTTATCGACGTCCTTCATCGCATGGATCGTCAGATAGCCATCCTTCAGCTCCGCTTTCACATCCTCTTTCCGAAAGCCCGGAAGCTCAATGTCGACCTCGTAGCCCTGCTCTGTCTCTTTGACATCGGTTCTCATGATATTCTGAGTGCCTCCGCCATAAACTGCTTTATCATAATTCGGAAAAGAAAAATCCATCCAGTCATCAAAAAGGTTCTCTCTGAAAATACCCGGCATCATCATACGTCATTCCTCCTTCTCAATCTGACACATGTGCCGTACGCACTTATCTGTATTACGTTTGTTCTATTTGTGTTATAACACATATATTTCCGAATGTCAATCATATAATTTAGTTTTTTTCTGGTCTGGCGGCAGCGCAAGCCGGTGCTCAGGCCGCATGTCCTCCCGCCCCGCGCCTGCACAGTTCTTCAAACTCATGCAGCTTCTGCTTCGCGGCTGCGCTCACATACTGCGGCACCAGGATCTCCAAGGTCGTGTACTGATCGCCTCGCACAGACGGGGTGTTCATGCCGGCGATCCCCTTGCCGCGCAGACGGATTTTTGTCCCTGACTGCGTCCCTTCCCTGATTTTGCATACCACATTGCCGTATAGTGTCGGGATCATGACTTCTCCGCCGCAGACTGCTGTTGACAGCGGCACCTGTACCGTCGTATATACATCCTGTCCCTCCCGGCGAAAGCCAGGCTTTTCCTTCACCTTCACCTTCAGGAGCAGGTCGCCTGCCGCCCCTCCTGCCCCGGCTCCCTTGCCGCGCAGGCGGATCGTCTTGCCGGAATCAATGCCCGCAGGAATATTGACTTCATATGATTGCAGCTTCCCGGATGCGCTGTCGCGCAGGCAGATCGTCTTCTTGCCGCCAAGGGCTGCCTCGTCAAAGGTTAGCTCAAGCTCCGCTTCCAGATCGGCGCCGCGCCGTGCGCCGCCGTACCTGCCTGCCCCGGAAAATCCCTGCCTGCTGCCGTATCCGCCCGGGCCGCCTGAACCGGTGAAGCCTCGCGTACCGCTGTTACCTGTACCGCTCCCGAAAGCATCCCTGAACAACCCGTCAAATATACCGCCCATATCGTCAGAACCGTCAAAGCGGAAGCTCCCTGTACTGCCGTCCTGGCCGCTATATGTCGTATGCCAGGTCCGCCCGTCCGAATCTGTGTAGCTCCTGTAGTATTTGCCGCCAGGGCCACCTGACGCACCCGACCAGAAACCGCCCGGGCCGCCTGATGCGCCTGACCAGAAGCTGTCTCCGGGTGCGCCGGCATCAGCCGTGCCTCCTTCAAAAGCTGCATGCCCGAACTGGTCATACAGCTTCCGCTTCTCTTTATCACTCAGCACAGAGTACGCCTCCGTGACCTCCTTAAACTTCTCTTCTGCTCCCGCGTTGCTGGAATTCGTGTCCGGATGATATTTTTTCGCCAGCTTCCGATAAGCCTTCTTGATTGCAGCCTCATCCGCGTTCCTGCCAACGCCAAGCACCTCATAATAATCCCGCTTTGTGCTCAAAAATCATCACCCCTCTCTCCCATGGACCGAGCCCTCCATACAA
>CAYRKA010000168.1:0-2750 GCA_964424785.1 uncultured Lachnospiraceae bacterium
ATGAATTGGACAATTCTGAGATCACGATCACTTACGATGCGAAGCTGATGGACGAGGCAGGCAACACAGGCAACACAAATACCGCTTCAATTACCTATACAAATGATCCTTCTACAAGTGAGAAGACAAAGATCTCTGACGGCAACATCGTGTACACGTATGACGTGGACATGCAGAAAACATGGAGCGACGACTCCAATGAAAACACAACGTTTACTGTAGGAGAATCAACAAAGACGATTTATGAGGGCGTTTACTTTATCCTGTATACATCGGATCCTGATAACAATACAACTACTACAGAGGATGGGCAAACCACAACGACGGCGGATGCGGTTCAATTTTTAAAGCAGGCAACCGACGGATCTTACATTGTGGCAGATGGATCAAACAATAATGAGGTAACCGAACTCTGTCTTCATCCAACGCAGGGTACGCTTTCCCTGCACGGCCTTGGCGAGGGAACCTATTACCTGAAGGAATATTATGTGAAAGATTTCCTTGGAACAGGCCTGACCCTTGAAAGTAAGAAATACAACCTTGCGGATACTGTTGTGATCACAATCACGGCAAACAATGATTCTATCACCGGTGCGGATGGAAACGTTACAACAGCAAACAGCAACGAGGAATTGGAGCTTTGGACAGAAAAAACAACTGGTGAAGATGAGAATGCTGTGACATCTAAAGTCGCAGATAGTACCATCGAAACAGGATATACTGTGACAACTGTGACGGGCACAGATAATAACACCATCAACACCTACGCCATCGGTTTCACCCTGCTCAACCAGAAGGGCTTCAAGCTTCCTGCAACCGGTGACCTTGGTAACTGGATGTTCGCGATCGTCGGAATTTTGCTGGTAGCCGCGGGCATCACTGTATTTGTCTTTACAAACCGGAAGAAAGCGTAAGACAAGCGCTCCGGAACGGGGATTGGCATGAAAAAACGGATCATAAATCTCCTGACGATTTTGATTGTACTGATTGGAGCGGTTGTTTTGCTGTATCCTATGGTGAGCAACATGCTCTATCAGCGCAGTCAGAAGGAACGGGCTGAATATTATGATAATATGGTGCAGGAGCTTCCTGAGGAAGAGACCGACAGCATGTGGGAGTTGTGCTGGGAGTATAATGAGAGCCTGCTCGATCTGAAGGTGCAGATTACCGACCCTTTTGATGAACAGGAATACGATCTTGCGGAACACCCATATGTCGATCTGCTAAATGCGGCAGGAGACGGCGTCATGGGTTATATCGAAATACCCGCGATAAATTGTCTTCTGCCGATTTATCACGGCGCGGATGCCGAGTCCCTCTCCAAAGGGGTCGGACATCTGCAGGGCACAAGCCTGCCGGTCGGCGGGACAGGCTCTCACGCGGTGCTTTCCGCGCATACCGGGACGCCCAACCGGGAATTGTTTACAAATCTGGATCAGCTGGAGACCGGCGATGTGTTTTATCTGCATATTCTCGATGAGATCCTTGCGTATCAGGTCGATCAGATTCTGGTTGTCCTGCCTGACGAGACAGATTCTCTGGTGATTGACCGTGATGAAGATTATGTGACGCTTGTAACCTGCACGCCTTACGGCGTCAATTCGCACAGACTGCTGGTGAGAGGCGCCCGTGTCGCGTATGAGGCCGCCAAAGCGGCAGAGGCCGAGCAAGGCCCTGCAGGCAGCACATGGGTTCGGCAATATCTTTTGGCGATCTTAGTGGGAATCGGGCTTGTGGCGGTGCTTCTGCTGCTTGCTTTTATCGTGCGGAAGGTGCGCCGGAGGAAGAAGCAGAAGTGACGACGCTGCGGGCTATACCAAAGGAGAGATCGGCGATGAGAGTGGTCTGGAATCTTCTGGCGTCAGCGTTATTGCTGACGGGCGCGCTGTGTTTGGCAAGACCTTTTTACAACGCGTATCGATATGAGCAGACTTGCGCGCAGGCTATATCGGATTTTCATGAGCGGCAGCAGGAAGCGGAGCAATCCGCCGGTTCCGCGCAGACAGATGAATATGAAGCGCTCTACGAGCGTATGAAAAGCTACAATGAAACGATTTTTCTGCGGAAGCAGAGGACGCTTGGCGACGCGTTTGACGGGGAGAATGCGTCTTCGGCAGCGAATGCATTTGCCGATGAAGACGCGGTCGGGTGCATCCGCATTCCGGCGATGGATATTGAGCTGCCTCTGTATATCGGCGCGACCAAGGCAAATATGGCAAAGGGCGCCGCGGTCGTTGAAGAGACGAGCCTGCCGATCGGAGGGATGAACACGAACTGCGTCATTGCGGCGCACAGGGGATATCGCGGCATCCCGATGTTCCGCGAGATCGAGGTGCTGGTTCCCGGCGATGTGGTGATCATTTCCAATCTGCGGGAGGAGCTGCACTACACCGTAGTCAAATGCATTGTCACCAATCCGTATGACAGCGACGCAATCCGTATTTTCGAGGGGCAGGATATGGTCACGCTTGTAACCTGCCATCCGTATACAAAAAATACGCATCGGTATCTTGTGTACTGTGTGCGCGACGAATCCGGCTACGCGTCGGAGGCGTCGTCTTCGCAGACGGGGGCGTCGGCGTCGCTTTTGGGGGCATTGCCGGACGGCGTGGAGTTTGCGCCCTCATCCGGCGCGATCCATATAGAACAGCGGCTGCTTTGCGCAGGACTCGTTTTGCTGGCGGGTCTTTTTGCGGCGGCGCTTGCGGTTCTGGTCGTATATATACTGCGGAAACATAAAAAGTCTTAAA
>CAYRKA010000169.1:0-2722 GCA_964424785.1 uncultured Lachnospiraceae bacterium
AGACATAGGACGCGAAGCGGCATATAGCCTTCGAAGAAGGCGGTCTGTGGCTTGCAGGGCGGAGGGGCCGTGAATAGTAATCCTGTCAGGCGTCATGCCTCATTTTTTCCGTCTGTCCGGTTGCATCCTTCTCTTAAATTCGTTATAATGATGAAAATGATCTGGCTTTATCCGTGCGGATTTGGGGGAAATGTATGAAAATTCAAAACGTGTGCAGGCTTTGGCACAGTAAGGACTATTTAAAATCACACATCAGCCTGCAGGTGACGATGACAGTCCTGGCGCTTTTGCTGGTAGCCGGCCTGATCCTGCAGTCCTTTGTCAAGAACCGGTACTTTGCGTATTTGCTGCGCGAGACGCGCAACACAGAGTGGAGCGCGATGGAAGCCTCGGCAGCGAACGCGAATAATATGCTGAGGGATCTGGTCAATACCGCATGTAAGATTGCCGTGGACAGCACACTCTATGAGAATGTGAAGCTTGCGCGGGCAGAAGACGAAGGACAGGACAGGAGGCTGCTGACACTTGGCACGGAGCTTAACAGCATTTCTCACTATACAGAGGATATAGCTGCGGTAACGGTCGTTACCGATGAGGGGGTGCTGCTTGAGTACGGGAGATATTGGGCAGGAAGCGGTTATAAGAACCTGTGGACGGACGTGACCGAGGATGCGCTGATGGAGCTGTACGGACGTGAGCTGGAACTGCTGGAAGGGGCATCGGACGTCCGCTATTGTGTGGCGACAGAGCCGTCTGCGCACCCGAACCTGCCGGATATGCAGCTTTTCCATATGGCAGTGCCGCTGATCGGCAAGACCGCGAGCTATGAGAAAGCGGAGGCGGTCATCGTGCTTTCCTTCCGCCTTGACAATGTATTCGAAGCGGCGGCGCTGGCGGGGACACACCGCGGGGAGCTCGCGGCCGCGTACCTGACGGATGCTTCAGGGCGGATTATCTGCCGCGAAGACGGCGGGCTGATCGGAGAAAATGTGGATGATTATGCCGCTTCGATGAAGGACAACGAACAGATCAGCCAGCCGCTTGACTATTTCGGCTGGACTGCGGGGATTACGATTGATATTGCGGAGATGCGCCGTGAGGTTGACAGGCTGTACCGGCAGAGCATTGTGGTGTATCTGTTGCTTCTGTTTGCCTGCGGGGTGATCTGGCAGGTGGTGATCCGCCATATCCTGCGCCCGGTCGGCCTGATCCGCGGGGCAATGGAGAAGATCCGGCTTGGCGGCGATATGCCGAAGATCGAGGTGAAAGGGTCACATGAGATCTGGCAGCTTGCGGATCACTATAACGAGATGGTTGATGAGCTCGCGAGGCAGCAGGAGGAGATACAGCGTTCCTATAAGGAAAGAACGCTCTCGATTGAGCAGCGCAACCGGGCTGAGATGGAGGCGCTGGAGTCGCAGATCAATGCGCACTTCCTGTGCAATACGCTGGCCGCGATTAATTATAATGCCGTCGAAAAAGGAGACGATGAGGTGGCGCTCCTGCTGAAAAAGCTCTCCGGCATCCTCGCGTACGCATTTTCCCGCAAGCTTGTCGTTGTGACGCTTGGTCAGGAGATCCAGTGGGTGGAGCAGTATCTCTATCTGCAGAAATTCCGGCTCATGGAAGTCTTTGACTATGAGATTGATTTCCCGCAGGAATATGGGGAGTGGCCGTGCTGCAAGCTGTTCCTGCAGCCGTTTGTGGAGAATTCGATCCTGCACGGATTTGAGGGGATTGAAAGCAACGGCAGGATCCTCATTTCCGGAAGGATAGATGGCAAACGCTTCCTGCTCACAGTGGAGGACAATGGCTGCGGCATGGAGCCGGAGGTGGAACAGATTATCCAGAAAATATTAAATGAAACGCACGCGCTGGACCTTTCCGGGACGGGGATCGGCATCCAGAATGTGATCACGCGGCTGCGGATGTATTATGGCAGCCAGTTTGCCGTGCAGATGCAGACCTGCAGAGGCAGGGGGACACGCTTTTCGTTCTGGCTGCCGATCCCGCCGGAGGCGGCGGAACGCCGGTGAGCGGCAGAGGTATTGGACAGTTATGCTTTTCAAATATGATTCGGGAATCCACGCAGAGAATCCTGTATGCCGTATTGTGTTGAAATAGCGGGCGTGGATTGCGACAAAAAGGGGGTCAGCAGCATGAAGATACTGATAGCAGAGGATGAGCAGCGCACAAGGCAGGGGATGTGCAGCCTGATCAGGAGCCTCGGGGATGAATATGAGATCGTCGGGCAGGCATCGAATGGCCAGCTTGCGCTTGAAATGATCCTGCAGCTGCGGCCGGATGTTGTGTTTGTCGATATCAAGATGCCGTTTCTGGACGGTCTTTCGATGGTGCAGGCTGTGCGTGCGCACGGGCTGCAGACGGAGTTCGTTGTCGTGAGCGCATATGCGGACTTCGGCTTTGCGCAGCAGTCTATTTCGCTTGATGTCGCGGGCTATCTGTTGAAGCCTCTGACGCGGGAGGAGGCGGAGGCGGTATTGAAAAAGGTGGCCGGACGGCTCGAGGGACGGCGTCGGTATCCTGCCGGGCAGGCATCGGGGCTGCGGGAGCGCTATCCGGATATCCATCCGCTGATCGCGAAGGCGCTCGATATCATTGAGAGCGGTTACGCAGGGAAGATCAGCCAGAAGGAGCTTGCCGCAGAGCTTGGGATCAGCCCGGAGTATTTCAGCTATCTTTTTACGAAAAATATCAACGA
>CAYRKA010000170.1:0-2666 GCA_964424785.1 uncultured Lachnospiraceae bacterium
CTGAGGGCAGAGCTGCAATAAGGAATAGTCACGTCGCCTGCGACAAAGACTTTGAAATCTACCAGTCGCAAGCCGGACAGGCGCCTCACATCACGAGAAAATCCCGTACATAAACTGCCTCATCAGCGCCGCAATCTGCGCCCGATCCGTGCGCTGTCCCGGATTGACCTCGCACTGCAGCAGCAGATAATGGTTGATCGTGCCGATAAACCCGATCGCGAACTGCCGTTGGCGCCCGTTCATATTGCCAAGCTGATGGGACGCTGATTCAAAAACCTGGACGACCAGCTCATAAAACTCCGCAACATACGGCTTCACCGCCTGATACGCCTCATTCTCACGGGCCGAATAAAACAACGCCATCATCAGCATATAGAATTCCCGATCCTGCTCGAAAAAATCAAAATACGCCGTCGCGAGCTCATAAAGGACATCCTCTATCCTCTCATCCGACTGCACAAACCGCTTCATGAACTCGCGGAACTCCGAAAACTTCGTATCCAGCAGCGTCTTCAAAAGGCCGATCTTGCTCCCAAAATAGTAGTACAGCGTCGGCTTCGTCAGCCCGGCCCTGTCCACAATCTCCTGAACCCCGACAGCATCGTAGCCCTTCGCATAAAACAATTCCTTTGCACACTGCAAAAGAAGCTGCTTATTATCCATGGCATCAGGCCCCTTCCTGAATCTATATATTCCCGCAAACCTTACAGCGGAACGCAAAATCCCGGCTAAACTGCATCCTGCTTCCTCCTGTCTATCGCTATTATACCGTTCGGTATACAGGTTGTCAACATGGAATCCCCCTTTTTACCGCTTCTCGTCTGGCAAACCTTTTCAGGAAGCAGCCAGATGCGCGATTCTCCGATGATTCTCCTTCAAATTATTCTTGATTTTTCCTCACATCATGTTATAATAAAACCCGCATGGGGCATTAGCGCAGTTGGGAGCGCGCCACACTGGCAGTGTGGAGGTCACGGGTTCGAATCCCGTATGCTCCATTTTTATTGGAAGTGTCGAAAACGGTATAATAACCATGTTTTGTCTCTTTTCCCATCAGGCCGTCAGCAGCTCCATCAGCACACCATACAGATTCGGATCCAGCCCAATCCCCTTCAGCTCTGACAGAAAAGCCGGCACACGTTTCCCGCTCCGGACCAGGCCATAGATGCGGTCCTTCAGCACAAAATCAATCTCCGCCTGGTTCAGGAAATCAAAGCGCCTCTCCTCCGTAATGGTTCCCGGAAGCCTCCCTCATACTGCAATGCTCAGCCCGAATGCGCTGAATTCCTGTTCATTATAAATAAGATGAAGCCAGGGGGTATACAGCTCGATTCCGTCCCGCGTCCGCACCACCCGGTAATCGGCAGCAGGGAAATCCCTGAAAAACACCATCTGGGTCGCCCGGTCCCCGGCCTCCTCCAGCTCCCCTGCGGCATCTCGATATCCGTGACCAGAATATCCACCGGTCAGGCATTTTATTCCTTATTTTTGCCGCAGGCCAGCAGCTTTTTGATCTCGTCAAGAGAGCGGCGAAGCTGCAGCGCCTTTTTGTCAAGGAAAGGCCTGCCGCACGTGAAGCGGTACATCTTCCTGCGGATGCCACGGACACGCATGATCCATCACACCTTTATGTTACTGTCCATTCCGTGACCAGTAACTGCCTTTTTACAGGATATGCGCGTGCTGCCGGAGCTGTGACACACTATCATTATGTGGCACAACCATACCTGTCTGTGGAAATAACAGCCGCTTCACCTCGAAATGGCCAGCTTACAGATCGGATTCCCCTGCGATGAAAAGCGTTCCTCATACTCCGTCATGATATTGCCGCGCGACAGCTCCCCATCATGGTGCAGGTCAAACGTACACGCATCGAGATGCCATCCGGCCTCCCGCGCCTCGAGAAGCGCAAAATCAAACAAATCCTTGTTGTCCGTCTTGAATTCAACTACGCCGCCCGGGACAAGAATCTGATCATACCGCGCAAGGAATTCCCTGCCCGGCAGACGCCGCTTCGCGTGGCGGTCCTTCGGCCACGGATCCGAAAAATTCAGGTAAATCCCGGCCACCTCGCCCACCCCGAATACGTCAGTCAGGTCCTCCGCCTCCATGCGCAGGAACCTGAGGTTCGTCAGCTCCGGATCCTGCTCCCTCTTATCCAGCGCACGCACCAGAACACTCGAATACTTCTCAATCCCCACATAATTGCATTCTGGATTCTGCCGCGCCAGCTCCGTGATAAAACGCCCCTTCCCCATGCCGACCTCAATGTACAACGGGGCATCGTTTCCAAACACCTCTCTCCAGCGCCCCTTCCGGCTGCGCATCACATCTTCATGCACAACGAACGGGCTCGCGGCAATCACCTCGCGCGAACCCGGAATATTCCGCAGTCTCATCTCTTCTCTCCCAGCCTTTGTTCACTGATATTTCTGCTGTACCTCATCCAACTTCATATCAATGTGAAGTGTATTTTCAAAAATCTCATGCTCTTTCCCTTTTAACTTTGGTTTTGTATTATAACTCTTCTGAAGTTAAAATACAATATTGTGTTAAAAGAGGATTACAAAAAATGCTTGACTTTTCTGTTATTTTCCGATATAGTACAGTCTGATTTGACACGATACAAGCGGAGAGCTGATACGAAACAGTCATATATCCGTTTG
>CAYRKA010000171.1:0-2650 GCA_964424785.1 uncultured Lachnospiraceae bacterium
AATCTCTACTGCCCGCTCCTCGATATAATCTTTCATAATATCCCCTGCACTCATCATTTTTACAATGTATGCGGGAATTAATTTCAGTATGCAGCAGGGGACTTTTATTTTTTTGCGGCCCTTTCTTCTACAGGGAACGGGGTTAAGCGGCAAAAAACAAAAAATTTTATGGAATCCACTTAACTGCGGAGCAGATTTGCCGAAATAATAAACAGGAAGATTAAACAGAAGACATATAAAAACCGAATAAAGACAATATCACAGCAATATTTGGATCAGTTTGGTTTCACCCGGCTTGCGCAGGCCGGTTGAAATATAGAAGCAGTACCGGAGGCGAAGCAGCCAAAGGCCACGGCGGTTTACCGGAAGGTACAAGACCAAACACTGTGGGAGGGCGAAGGAGGCCCAAACACATAAAACTTTTGCTAAGGAGGCAAATTATGAGAATCCAACACAACATAGCGGCATTGAACGCTTACAGAAATCTGACGAACAACAACAGCGCAGTATCTAAGAATCTTGAGAAATTATCCAGCGGCTACAAAATTAATCGCGCGGGCGACGACGCGGCGGGGCTTGCCATCTCCGAGAAGATGCGGGCGCAGATCACCGGGCTTGAAAAGGCTCAGGACAATGCGAACGACGGCATCTCCCTCGTGCAGACGGCTGAGGGCGCTCTGACAGAAGTACACTCCATGCTGAACAGGATGTATGAGCTGGCGGAGCAGTCCGCGAACGGCACGTATGACGATGAGACAGACCGCGCCCAGCTCCAGAAAGAGTTGGACAGCCTGACGGATGAGATCAACCGCATCGCGGACTCCACAAACTTCAACGGGATCAACCTCCTGGATGGCTCTATGAGTTCTACAGGGGCAACTTCCGCAGTGGAAGTGACAGCGGTAAGGGACGGCAACCAGAGCGACGGATCGAGCGGTGTGGGCGAATATACGTTCGACCTGACAGACTATCTTTACAAGATCAGCGGCACAAAAGGAGACGGAACAGCGTCTGCAGTAGTAGGAACTGCAAATGACACGATTGCCATCAGCGATGATGGGACAGAGGCGGTTAAAGCAGTGTATACTATTGATGTGTCGACTATGACAAATACTGACGATGGAAATGTGGACGACGTGACTGTGGCTTGGGAGACAGATTTAGCTACCACAATGAATAAGTTTGTGACAGCATACAATGGAGATGATACAAAAGACTATATCGCATCGTATGACGACACCAACAAAACTCTGACGTTGACGGCGAAGGAAGGGGGAGCAATAACAACGGCTCCGACGGCAACTTTGAAGGTGAATGGAACGGCTGCAACGGTATCAGAAACGATTGCGGGCGCAGATGCAGAACCTGCGTCAATGACTGCTAATGCAAGCAGCTTAAACTCTGAAGCAATCAAGACAGCGGCTGACAGTGCAAACGCGACAGACGGTGATGTAACAATCGCATACAACAGTGAGGCTGCGAAATTCGAATTGAAGGTTGGCGAGACTGTAATAGGAACTGCAAGTGCTGATGATCCGTCATCCCTGTCATTCGTGGACGCAGATGGAAATGAACTGGGCACTGTAGCCATGACTGGCGTGACCGATGCGGAAACCGATATAGCGGATAAAGCTCTTGAAACTGAGTTAACCTATACCGCGCCAGTGGAAGGCGAGACAACATATGATGCGCCTGCAATCACAATAACGTTAGGCGAAACGAAGCTTGATTTGGGTGACCTGGCTGAAGCAGCGAAAAACGGCGAGATCGACGGCGCAGAGTTGGCAGCGGCAATCGAAACGGAGACTATTAATATAGCGGGCATTGATTACAATGTTAGCGTAAGTGGCACAAAAGTAACGCTGAAGGGCACTGCGGCGCCGACAAACGCAGAAGAGATCCCGGGGGACGGCGACCTGGATGTGCTTGTCACAGACAGCGGGAATAACGGATGGGATCAGGCCGTCCACATTGTGACTCCCGCGTCAATGGCAGGAGATGACAAGCTTGCACAGGGCAAGTTTACGCTTGATGCTTCCGACGTGGCAGACGGCGCGACGTTGACTATCGGGGACAATGTCTACACGTTCGCAGTAGGAGCGAAAAGCGCAATAGACACCAGCGGCGAGGGCGTGATTGATCTGACTGCATATGAAAAGGACGACGAAAACCTTCTTGCAAAAGCCGTAGAGAAGCTGAGCCAGCAGGACAATGACCTGTTTGATATCTCGGCGAACGGCGACGGCAAGACCGTGTTCCTGACAGAGACAAAGGACAAAGTTGACTACACGAAAGACTGGAATCTGCACGGGACTGACGAAACGGATGCCGACGGGGCCTGGAACAGCGCCGTGGCCGGAAGCAAACGCACGACAGGCGTTGTGACCAAATCCACCGCAGGCACTCCGCTTACTCTCCAGATTGGCGACACGTCAGACAGCTATAACCAGCTGACGGTATCCGTGAAGGACTGCCATGCAGCAAGCATCGGCATCGGAGATGTTGACATCTCCACCCAGAGCGGCGCGGCGGCTGCGCTTGACAAGATCAAGAGCGCTATCAATTATGTATCCGACGTCCGCGGTACATTGGGCGCGACCCAGAACCGCTTGGAGCACACCATCAATAACCTGTCTGTGACGACGGAGAA
>CAYRKA010000172.1:0-2401 GCA_964424785.1 uncultured Lachnospiraceae bacterium
TATTCTTGCCGAAATTCACGCGGCCCACAGCCGGATTGTTCCACAAAAAGCCGTATCCCAGGCTCGAGAGGACAAACGGTACGCTCGCCTGCGAATTGCGGTGCGCAAGCTCGAGATCCGCTCCCTTCACGTCGAGGAACGGCTGCTGATACTGCCCCATGCCGTACAGCTTCTCCTTCGGCTCGGAGATAAAGCGCATCGTCAGACGGTAATCCCCGCCGATGATCGGCTTGAATTCTCTCGCCTCGACCTCGAGCGAGCTGCAGGTACTGCCAAACATATCACGCCTGTTGCGCAGATACTCCTCCAGCAGCACATCTCCCTTCTGATTATAAAACGTGATCTTGCCGATCAGATTGATCTCCGCGCGGATCTTGCCGTTCGTGATCGAGCCGCCGTCCTCACGCGTCTCAATCACCGGCTCCGGGTTTTTCTCCGGCGGCAGCAGCGCCCAGTCCTCGGGCGGCATTTCCGCAAGCTTTGTCGCGCGGATCCTGAGGCTGTTCTCGCCCCACGGCTCGATCACCAGGCGCTCCGCGTCATAGCGGTAGCAGAGCGCATTGCCTTTGCGCTCAAAGTACCCATAGACAACCTTTTCTTCATCCTGAGATGCCATAAAATAAACCTCCTGTTAATCTTTCACAGCCCCTGCAACGAGCCCGCCCACGATATACTTCTGCAGGAAAATGAACAGCAACACTACCGGGATCACGAGGATCGTGCCGTAAGCCATGATACAGTTCCACTTCGTGCCATACGCATTCTGGAACTTATAAATATTCGCCGTCAGCGGCCGCATCGTCTCGCCGACGTTGAATGTCATCGAGTAAACCAGGTCATTCCAGCCGTTCAGGAACGAGATTACCACGATCGTGATGATACCGGTCTTGACAGCCGGAAGCATGATCATCAAAAATGCGCGGAAAGAACCGCAGCCGTCCAGACGTGCTGCTTCGTCAAGCGCGACAGGTACGCTCTTGAAATACGGGCGCAGCGTCACGATCGCGAATGGAATAGATGCCGCAGCGATCGCAACGGGAGCCGTCAGGTGCGTGCCGAGGAAGCCGATCTTATTGAAGATCAGGTACATCGGCGTCAGGGTCAGAGATGCAGGGAGCATCTGCGACACCAGGAAAGTCAGCAGGAACACATTGCTGCCACGCACACGGTAACGTCCCATGCCATAGGCTGCCGGAACACCGAGCAGCAGTGTGATCCCCATCGTCAGGAAACCGTTGATAAAGCTGTTGCGCAGCGACAGCAGGAACGTCTTGTCCGTCAGGTTGACGAGCCACGGGTCGACCGTGAACTCATGCGGGAAATACGTCAGCACCTTGCCGAATGTCTCAGCGTCAGATTTGAATGAAATCTGCACCAGCCAGTACACCGGGAAAAGGAACAGCACCGCAATGAGGATGGCTATGACCGAGTTGCGCAGCGCTTTTCTTCCCTCTTTGCCCTGTAAGCTCTTCATATTAATCATCCTCCTTTGTCAGCAGGCGCAGATAGAACAATCCCACAATGAACAGGCAGACGAACAGCACCATCGCGACTGCCGCCCCCTTCGAGAACTGATACTGCGTGAACGAAAGCACATAGGAATACGTGCCAAGCACATCGGTAGAATTCAGCGGGCCGCCTGCTGTCATTATGTACATCAGGTCGAAAGCGCGGAATGTGTAGATGAACCCGAGCATCAGCACCGCCATCATTGAGCCGCGCATCAGCGGCAGCGTGATATGCGTGAAGCGCTGCCACCAGTTCGCCCCGTCGATCGACGCGCTCTCGTAGACGTCGCCCGGTATGCTCGTCAGGCCTGACATCAGCAGCAGCATATTAAACGGAATCCCGATCCAGCAGTTCATGATGATGACCGCAATCATCGCAGTCGACGTATTCACGAGCCACTCCGGCCCGGCAATCCCGATCCTGCCGAGCAGGTTGTTGATCAGCCCGGCATTCGAAAAAATATTTTTGCCAAGCAATCCGGTAACCGACTGCGGCATCATGTAGCTCACAAGGATCATGCCGCGGACCGGCCCGGCCAGGCGGAATTTCTGGTTGAAAAACAGCGCAAACGCAAAACCGATCGTGAACTGGAACACCAGACACGCGATTGTAAACACAAACGTATTCTTGAGCACAAGCAGGAACGTCTTATTCTGAAACAGGTCGATGTAGTTCTGGAATCCAACAAATATAGATCCGCCCTTCGTCAGGTTCTTGACGTCGACATTCTTGAAGCTCAGTACAATATTGTAGCACAGCGGATATCCGAGGACAAGAATCATATAGATAAATGCCGGCAAGATAAAACAATATGCCTCCCGCTTCCTGCGGGCTGCCATGGATCGCGTTTTACTTTTCAAAATACCACCCCTTTCTAATTTCCCTTACGCTT
>CAYRKA010000173.1:0-2366 GCA_964424785.1 uncultured Lachnospiraceae bacterium
GGAGAGAGGCATTACGATTACTTCGGCGGCTACGACGTGCCACTGGACCCATCAGGATCACTGCAAGCCGCAGGAAGGTGCGCTTGAGCACCGCATCAATATCATCGATACTCCTGGCCACGTTGACTTCACGGTTGAGGTTGAACGTTCCCTGCGTGTACTTGATGGGGCGGTCGGTGTGTTCTGCGCAAAGGGCGGAGTTGAGCCGCAGTCTGAGAACGTATGGCGTCAGGCGGATACTTACAATGTACCGCGTATGGCATTCATCAACAAGATGGATATCCTGGGCGCGAATTTCTATGGCGCTGTAGACCAGATCCGCACGCGACTTGGTAAAAATGCCATCTGCCTGCAGCTTCCGATCGGCAAGGAAGATGAGTTTAAGGGCATTATCGATCTGTTCGAGATGCAGGCATATATTTACAATGACGAGAAGGGTGAGGACATCTCTGTTGTAGATATCCCGGAGGATATGCAGGATGAGGCGGAGCTGTATCGCACAGAGCTGATCGAGAAGATCTGTGAGCTTGATGACGACCTGATGATGCAGTATCTGGAGGGCGAGGAGCCGTCCGTGGAGGATCTGAAGAAGGTCCTGAGAAAAGCGACATGTGAGTGCACGGCTGTTCCGGTTTGTTGTGGGACGGCATACAGGAACAAGGGCGTCCAGAAGCTGCTTGACGCGATTATCGACTTCATGCCGGCGCCGACCGATATCCCGGCGATCAAAGGCACGGATCTTGAGGGTCATGAGGTAGAGCGCCATTCATCCGATGAGGAGCCGTTCTCAGCGCTTGCGTTCAAGATCATGGCGGATCCGTTTGTCGGTAAGCTTGCGTTCTTCCGCGTATATTCCGGTACGCTGAATTCCGGTTCTTATATCCTGAATGCGACGAAGGGCAAGAAGGAGCGTGTGGGACGTATCCTTCAGATGCATGCGAACAAGAGGGCAGAGCTGGACAAAGTGTATTCCGGTGATATCGCCGCGGCAGTCGGCTTCAAGCTGACGACGACCGGCGATACAATCTGCGATGAGCAGCATCCGGTAATCCTTGAGTCTATGGAGTTCCCGGAGCCGGTTATCGAGCTTGCGATCGAGCCGAAGACCAAGGCCGGCCAGGGCAAGATGGGCGAGGCTCTTGCGAAGCTTGCAGAGGAAGATCCGACTTTCCGCGCACATACAGACCCGGAGACGGGCCAGACAATCATTGCGGGTATGGGTGAGCTTCATCTGGAGATTATCGTAGACCGCCTGCTGCGTGAGTACAAGGTAGAGGCTAATGTTGGAGCACCGCAGGTTGCATACAAGGAGACCTTTACGAAGGAAGTTACGGTTGACAGCAAGTACGCGAAGCAGTCCGGCGGACGTGGGCAGTACGGCCACTGCAAGGTGATCTTCACACCGATGGATCCGAACGGTGAGGAGACCTTCCAGTTTGAGTCGACGGTTGTCGGCGGCGCTATCCCGAAGGAGTACATCCCGGCGGTAGGCGAAGGCATCGAGGAGGCCGCAAAGGCCGGTATCCTCGGGGGATTCCCCGTACTCGGAGTCCATGCGAATGTATTTGACGGTTCGTATCATGAGGTCGACTCCAGTGAGATGGCTTTCCACATTGCAGGCTCCCTTGCATTCAAAGATGCGATGAAGAAGGGCGACCCGGTGCTGCTCGAGCCGATCATGAAGGTAGAAGTGACGATGCCCGAGGAGTATATGGGCGACGTGATTGGCGACATCAATTCGCGCCGCGGCCGTATTGAGGGAATGGATGACCTCGGCGGCGGCAAGATCGTAAGAGGCTTTGTGCCTCTTGCTGAGATGTTCGGATATTCGACGGATCTCCGTTCCAAGACACAGGGTCGCGGTAACTACTCGATGTTTTTCGAGAGGTACGAGCAGGTTCCGAAGTCGGTACAGGAGAAGGTACTGAATGCGAAATCCAGGTAAATATCTGGTAACTATTATGAAAAAAGGCTTGAAAATATAGGTGATTTGAAATATAATCAAAGCTAGCCGGTATAAAGAAAAGATGCGAACAGCAATTATTAAGGAGGACATTCAAAATGGCAAAGGCTAAATTTGAAAGAACAAAACCGCATTGCAACATTGGTACCATCGGACACGTTGACCATGGTAAGACAACCCTGACAGCAGCTATCACAAAGGTTCTGTCAGAGAGAGTTGCCGGTAACGTTGCTACCGATTTCGATAACATTGATAAGGCTCCGGAAGAGAGAGAGCGTGGTATTACGATTTCTACCGCTCATGTAGAGTACGAGACAGAGAAGAGACACTATGCACATGTTGACTGCCCAGGCCATGCTGACTATGTAAAGAACATGATTACCGGTGCTGCTCAGATGGATGG
>CAYRKA010000174.1:0-2356 GCA_964424785.1 uncultured Lachnospiraceae bacterium
TTGGAGCGGACGGCACGGACGATCCGGCTGAGAACGCGAATATCCTGAACAATTTTAGTCATGTATTCGCGAACCTTGATGACAGTGAAATGACGTCGATCGTGGGTGCAAAGACGACAAAACGCGCCATCAGCACACTGGCGGATTACGAAAAGCTGGTGTTTGACTATGCGGATGCGCTGACCATTATGAACTGGCTGACAGATGTGGATACGAAGCTGTATATCGGCGGTCTGCCGGAAGAACGCGCGATCACGGACGCACAGGGCGCTGCATATGACAATACGTACATAAACGGACTTTACGGCGGCGCGGCGGAGGATACAGATGAGCTTGTAACGGCGGACAGTCTCGACGGCGTGCAGATCGACGATATTTCGATCACGGGCGTTAACGACGGCGACGTTTGCACAATTGCCGCAAATGAATACGCGAAGCGTGTTGCGGCAGGCAATATTCACGAAGAATTGACCGATGTGATAGATGAAAAAGTGGCGTTAGGCGTGACGCTTCGGACAGCGACTGTCGACGAAAAGCAGTGCAGCGCATATCTGCTGAAAATGCGCGCGGACAGGATACCGATCGAGGCAGTCACAGCATGCGCGGCGCAGGCATCGTTTTCTAAGGATGTCAATTCTTCCGAGACGCTCCTTGCAAAGCGCATTGGCGTCAGCGCGGCAAAGGTGCTTACAAACCTCGACGCGCTGTTGAGGACGAACAGCGCCGGAGTATTTGCAAAGCAAAGCAGTGCCGGAATACTTGCCGGGAAAAACGACGGCGCTGCAGCAGCGTTGACCGGAGCGGCAGGCATGTCGGCACAGACAGATGGCGCCGCACCGGCTGCCAGGATGGATTCGTCAAGGGCAGGCAGCTTGGGGTTGGCAGTGATGCCGGAAGGGCAGCTGTTGACGGATCACGCCGAAGCGGATGATGCGATGACAACAGACAATACGGTGACGATCGCTGATGCGGACAAAACAGCGGTCACGGATGTGACTGTCGTCAAAGCAGATAAAACGACGAACAGTACTGAGACGATCGCCAGAGAAAGCGACGTGGCAGAAGCGGACAGCGCTGCGACGGTCGCCAAAGCAGATGAAGTCATAACGGAAGGTTTGGTCAGTGGATCGGATTCTCTGAGCGCCCAGAGCTTTGCGGGAGAACAGATAACAGCAGTCAGTGAAACAGAACCGGCTGAGAATGAGACAACGACGGCGGACGCAGTCTCTGCAAATGTGTTTAGTCGCAGGCTCTCGAACCCGGATAATGCGGGTGGTTTGTATTCGGTCGGGGAGGCCGGTAACTGGCAGACGATGTTTGAGAACCTTCCGGCAACGGGCACGATCACTGTAGTGGATGCGGATGGGGAAGCGACAGAAGTGCCGTGTACCTTTACATATTACGTCAAGGAGACGACGGAGAATTATGATGTAACCTATCACTACGAGGACGGCTCCGGAGACAGTGACGCAGGCGGTTCCGATACAGGAAGCAGCCCGCCGGTTTCAACCGATGTGCCCAATGATCAGAATGATGGCTCTATCACAGTCGGTTCGGACGGCAAGATTACAATTACCAATAAAGTAAGTCAGGAAGAACTAGATTACACCCTGCCTGAAACAGGCGGCACAGGCTCCACTCGGTATATAATAGGAGGAATGGCGCTTCTTTGCGCGGCGATCATCACTCTTATATATAAAAGTAAAAAGCAGCTCGAAGGCAGACGCGCTAGGCTACCCAATGGAAAAGAATGATAAAAAAGAATGATAAAAAAGAAAGGGAGAAAAAAATGAAACAGGTAAAGAAACTTTTAGCACTTGTTTTGGCATTGGCAATGGTGCTGTCGATGGGCGTAACAGTTTTTGCTACAACCGCAACTTCACAGACAATTGATTCATCCAATGCGGCGGATGAAAACGGGAAGTATACCATTTCCGTAGCAGATGGTGATACACACACATACACCGTGTATCAGATTTTGACAGGTACTCTGGTTCCCGGCGAAAGTGAACTTGGAGATCCTGTATGGGGTGAAGATGCTGTAGGTACCACGGGCTCGAATGAAGGTGTGGCGGATTTTATTGCTGAAATTACTGCATCAAATCTTTCTGATGCGGAAATTGATGCTTATGTAAATGTTCAGCTTTCATCTACCGCTGCCGGGCAGGGAACTGTATCTGCTAAGAACCCTCTCAGTGTTGATCCCGGTTATTATCTGATCAAGGATACAACAACATCTCTTAGTGATGGCGACGCGTATTCCCTGAATCTTGTTGCCGTATTTAACGACATCACGATCACACCCAAGAAAGGAACGACGACTTCCGACAAGAAGGTTGACGACAACGATTCGGAT
>CAYRKA010000175.1:0-2352 GCA_964424785.1 uncultured Lachnospiraceae bacterium
TCTTCACAGCACCGCAATTCTTTTCGTGTAAATCCTTTTCATCAAAATCAGTGACAGCACAATTGACATGATCTCCGCGATCGGGAAGGACCACCATACGGCATCGAGGCCGAACGCCATCGCGAGGATGTACGCTGCCGGAAGCAGCACGCAGAGCTGGCGGCATACGGACACGATCAGGCTGTAAACGCCATTGCCGAGCGCCTGGAACACGGAGCCGAACACGATGCAGAAGCCTGCGAACAGGTAACTGATGCTGATGATGCGCAGGGCCTTGCAGCCGATTGCGAGCATATCCTCGGAGGCGTTGAAAATCATCAGCAGCTTATCCGGGAATACATTGAAGATCAGGATGCCGAGCAGCATCATGCAGACAGCAGCCGTACAGCTCAGCCGGATTGTGTGCGTGATGCGTTTTCTGTTGCGCGCGCCATAATTATAGGAAATGATCGGCACCATGCCGTTGTTCAGGCCGAAGACCGGCATAAAGAAGAAGCTCTGCAGCTTGAAGTAAACGCCGAAGACGGCAGCCGCTGTTGACGAGAACATCAGCAGGATCTTGTTCATTCCGAAGGTCATGACAGAGCCGATCGACATCATCAGGATCGAAGGGATGCCCACGATGTAAATGGATTTGACCGTCTTTGCGTCAAAACGCATTTTACGGAAGGACAGATGGATCTCCTTATTCTTCTTTGCGTTGAAGAAGATACCAAGGAGCATGGCAACGATCTGCCCGAAGACGGTAGCGACAGCAGCTCCGGTTACGCCCATTTTCGGGAAGCCGAATAATCCGAAAATCATGATCGGGTCAAAGATAATGTTGAGGATCGCGCCGAGCCCCTGCGTGATCATAGTGTAAAAGGTCAGGCCGGTTGACTGAAGCAGGCGTTCCATGTTCACCTGCATGAATACGCCGAAGGAAAGGGTACAGATGACACTCAGGTACTGTGTCCCGTATTCGAGGATCTGCGGATCGCTTGTCTGTGTAGCAAAAAATGCGTGTGAACCAAAAATCCCGACGAGGGCAAATACGAAATAGCTGCATACGGTGAGCAGGATGCTGTTGTTGGCCGCTTTGTTTGCCTGTTCGAAATTTTTCTCGCCAAGGCTTCTGGAGAGCAGTGCGTTGACGCCGACTCCTGTACCGGAGGCAACCGCAATCATCAGATTCTGGACCGGGAAAGCGAGCGACACGGCGGTCAGCGCATTCTCATTGATCTGGGATACGAACATACTGTCCACGATATTGTACAACGCCTGTACAAGCATCGAGATAATCATCGGCAGCGACATTGAAAACAGGAGCTTTGGAATGGGCATGGTTCCCATTTTGTTTTCGCGCCGCTCATCGGAACGTTTTGTGTTTTCCATAGGAGACCTCCTTTATTATAAAAAGCTTCATATTACTTTGCGATAAAGGATATTGTAATAGGGTAAAATGCCATTGTCAATATATTTTTGATTCGGTTGGATTGCGTTGATTTGTAGTTGATTCTTTCGCGGAAACAGGTTATAATCGGAAACGAAACAAACACAACGGAAAATAACAAGAATACTGGTGAATTCAAAGGAGTTTGGCCAGAGCATGGCGAGTCCGGGAGAGGAGACGATTATGAAAATTTTAGACACGAAGTTTGTAAAGGGATTTATCAAGATGGCGGACGATGGCTTCCAGCAGGGCTGGCATGAACGCAACGGCGGCAATCTTTCTTACCGCCTGAAGCAGGAGGAGGTCGAGGAGATCCGCAGCAGGCTGAACGACCATGGGGAGTGGATGCCGATCGGGACGTCTGTGCCGGGGTTGGCGGGGGAATTTTTCCTCGTGACAGGCAGCGGCAAGTACTTCAGGAACATCATCGTGGATCCGGAGGCGTGCATCGCGATCATTGAGCTCGATGAGAAGGGTGAGAATTACAGGATCCGTTGGGGTCTGGTCGAGGGTGGCCGCCCGACGAGTGAACTGCCGGCGCACCTGATGAACCATGAGGTCAAGAAGCGTGTGACGGACGGGAAGCACCGTGTCATCTACCATGCGCATACGACGAATATTATCGCGCTGACCTTTGTGCTGCCGCTGAAGGATGAGATTTTCACGCGTGAGCTGTGGGAGTCGGCGACTGAGTGCCCGGTGGTTTTCCCGGATGGAGTCGGCGTTGTGCCGTGGATGGTGCCGGGCGGGCGCGATATTGCGGTTGCGACAAGCAAGCTGATGGAGTTCTACGACGTCGCGGTCTGGGCGCATCACGGTATGTTCTGCTCGGGGGAAGACTATGACCTGACGTTCGGCCTGATGCATACGGTCGAGAAGTCAGCCGAGATCCTGCTCAAGGTCTACGCAGTCCGCCCGGA
>CAYRKA010000176.1:0-2311 GCA_964424785.1 uncultured Lachnospiraceae bacterium
AGCTTCACCACCTCGTCCCGGTTCAGAAGCTCGAATGCATGCCTCCTCACCGTCTCGGACAGGTGCGTCACCATCACGGAGAGCGGGTCGATCACGGTGTAGCCGTAGATCTCCGCCATCTCCTTATTCTCCGGCAGGATCCACTTGCTCGGGATCCCGTAGGCAGGCTCGATCGTCTCAATGCCGTCAAGCTCCCCGGCAGGGTTCTCCGGCTCCAAAGCCAGATAATGGTCGATCAGCACCTCGCCCCGCTCCACCTCCTCGCCCTTAATCTTGATCACATACTGGTTCGTATTGAGGCTGGAGCTGTCCCGCAGCCTTACGGACGGGATGACGAAGCCCATCTCCTGCGCGTACTGCCTGCGGAATATGACGATGCGGTTGAGCATCTTGCCTCCGCCCTTCTCGTCTACAAGCGGGATGAGGCTATATCCAAATTCCATCTCGATCGGCTCCACGCCGATAAGGGAATAGACATTGTTGATATCGCGGTAATATTCTTCCTCCGTGGGCTCTGCCGCCTGTTCCGGCGCGGGCGGGGCCTGGGCAAGCCTCGCGGCCTCTGCGGCCTCCTCCATCTTGCCAGACATCCGCCGCCCAAGCAGGATAAACAAGATGGCGAGGACGCCAAGCTGTATCTTGGGCATGCCCGGTATCAGCATCAGCACGATGAGCACCGCGCCTGTGAACATGATCGCCCTCGGCTGAGCCAGAAACTGCTGGGAGACGTCCTCATTGAGGCTCCCTTCCGATACGGAGCGGGTCACGATCATGCCCGTCGCCGTCGAGATGAGAAGCGCCGGTATCTGCGACACCAGCCCGTCCCCGACCGTCGCGATGGAGTACACATTCAGCGCCTCCGTAAGCTCCATGCCGCCCATCAGGATGCCGATGATAAAGCCGCCGATCAGGTTGATGAACGTGATGACGAAGGACATGATGGCGTCGCCCTTGACGATCTTCGTCGCGCCGTCCATCGCGCCGTAGAAGTCCGCCTCCCTCTGGATCTTGGCACGCCTCTCCCTTGCATCCGCCTCCGTGATGATGCCGGCGCTTAAGTCCGCGTCGATCGCCATCTGCTTACCGGGCATCGCATCCAGCGTGAACCTCGCGGCCACCTCCGCGACACGCTCTGCGCCCTTGCTGATGACAATGAACTGCACCAGCACGATGATGAAGAAGATCACGAAACCGACGACTACATTTCCCTGCAGGACGAATGTGCCGAACGCCTGGATGACCTGCCCCGCGCTCCCCGAATTTGTGAGGATGTTGCGCGTGGAGGATACGTTGATGCCAAGCCTGAATAACGTCGTCACCAGAAGCATGGACGGAAATATGGAAAACTCCAGAGGCTCCTTGATGTTCATGCTGATCATCAGGATGATCAGGGATATGGATATATTTATAATGATCATGACGTCCAGCAGAAACGGACTCATCGGAATAATCAGCAGCAGCACGATCAGTACGACAAAGACCGTCACCGCATTATTCAGTAATCTCTTCATGCTTTACCCCATCTTTTTGTTCAGCTTATAGACATAGACCAGGACCTCCGCCACCGCGCTGTAATACTCCTGCGGGATCTCCCGGTTTATCTGCGCCGCCGCGAACAGGCCCCTTGCCAGCGGCTTATCTTCCACCACTGCGACCTGGTTTTCCTCGGCGACCCGGACGATCCGCAGCGCCAGCTCGTCCTGCCCCTTCGCGAGGACGATGGGGGCGTTGTCATGGTCGACGTCATATTTCAGCGCGACCGCGAAATGCGTAGGGTTGCGCACAACCACGTCCGCCGACGGGACCGCCTGCATCATGCGCTGTCTCGCGCGCTGGTTCTGGATGTTCCGGATCCTCCCCTTGATCTCAGGATTCCCTTCTGTCTGTTTATACTCTTCTTTAACCTCCTGCTTGGTCATCTTGAGCTTGCGCTCATAATCCCATCTCTGGTACATAAAGTCTAACGCCGCAATGACCAGGAACACCATCGCAATACGGACAAGCATCGTCACCACAAGGTTCAGCATATAAACGCCGGAATTGAGGACGTCCATGTCCATCGTGCGAACCACCTGCACCATATCGTCCTTCAACAGGTTATAGAGGACTGCGACCAGCACGATGACCTTGAGTATGCTTTTCAGAAGCTCCACCACATTCTGCAGGGAAAACAGCTTCTTAATCCCCTGCAGGGGGTTCAGGCGGCTAAACTTGGGCTTCACGCTCTTTCCTGAGAAAATGAACCTTGTCTGCACGCCCGTCGCGAGCACGGCGAGCGCCACGCTTGCCAGAAGGAGCGGCCACAGCGACT
>CAYRKA010000177.1:0-2265 GCA_964424785.1 uncultured Lachnospiraceae bacterium
CCGGGCGCAACAACCAGGGCAAGATCACTGTGAGGCACCGCGGAGGCGGCTCCAGGAGAAAATACAGGATCATCGATTTCAAGAGAAATAAGGACGGTATCCCGGCGAAGGTAATCGGTGTCGAGTACGATCCGAACAGGACAGCCAACATCGCCCTGATCTGCTACGCAGACGGGCAGAAGGCTTACATCCTCGCGCCGCAGGGGCTCAAGGACGGCATGAAAGTCATGAACGGGCCGCAGGCCGAGGTGAGGGTCGGCAACTGCCTGCCGCTCTCCGAGATCCCGGTCGGTACTATGGTACACAACATTGAGCTGTATCCGGGTCACGGCGGACAGCTGGTCCGTTCCGCGGGCGGCGCTGCCCAGCTGATGGCGAAGGAAGGAAAATACGCGACCCTGAGGCTCCCGTCAGGCGAGATGAGGATGGTCATGCTTTCATGCCGCGCTACGGTAGGCGTTGTCGGCAATGCAGAGCACAATCTGATCAACATCGGTAAGGCGGGGAGGAAGCGCCATATGGGCATCCGCCCGACCGTACGCGGTTCCGTCATGAACCCGAATGACCATCCGCATGGCGGCGGTGAAGGCAAGGCAGGTATCGGGCGTCCGGGTCCGAGCACACCGTGGGGCAAGCCTGCTCTCGGCCTGAAGACCAGGAAACCAAAGAAGCAGTCCAATAAGCTGATTGTAAGAAGAAGAGATGGCAAGGCCATTAACTAGTACGTGATTTAGATCAGAAGGAGGTAAATAATGGCTCGTTCACTGAAAAAAGGCCCATTTGCTGATGAGAGCTTACTGAAAAAAATAGACGCCATGAATGCGTCGGGCAGCAAGCAGGTTATCAAGACCTGGTCCCGCCGTTCGACGATCTTCCCGCAGTTCGTTGGGCATACGATCGCGGTTCATGACGGGAGGAAACATGTGCCGGTATATATTACTGAAGATATGGTTGGGCACAAGCTCGGTGAGTTCGTGGTCACAAGGACTTACAGAGGGCATGGCAAGGATGAGAAGAAGTCCGGCGTGAGGTAATCGTTATTGTTCACGGACGCACCGTGGAGCGCGTTCCCGTGCGCGGCCGACAGGGCCGTGGACAGTATGAATGTCAGCCGGTTATACAGCAGGATGCGGCACGCCCGCTGCGGCGGGTGGTGCGGATGCATCGCCAGAACGCCCGCTTCGGGCATAGATTTCGAAAGGAGGCAACATCCAAATGGCTAAAGGACACAGATCCCAGATCAAGAGAGAGAGGAATGCTCAGAAGGATACGAGACCGTCCGCTAAGTTATCTTACGCACGCGTTTCCGTCCAGAAGGCATGCTACGTTTTGGATGCCATCAGAGGGAAGGACGTACAGACAGCGCTCGGCATTGTGACATACAATCCGAGATACGCTTCTGAGCTGATTGCAAAATTATTAAAGTCAGCGATTGCAAACGCTGAGAACAATAACGGAATGAGTGCTGAGAACCTTTACGTGGAGGAGTGCTACGCGAACAAGGGACCGACAATGAAGAGAATTCATCCGAGGGCACAGGGCAGAGCGTACAGGATCGAGAAGAGAATGAGCCACATCACCATCGTGCTGAATGAGAAATAAGGAGGACAATCATGGGACAGAAAGTTAATCCGCACGGTCTTAGAGTTGGAGTGATTAAAGACTGGGATTCCAAATGGTATGCAGAAGCTGATTTCGCTGATTGCCTGGTTGAGGACTATGAGATCAGAAAGTTTCTGAAGAAGAGATTGTTCAGCGCAGGCGTATCCAAAATCGAGATCGAGAGGGCGTCTGACAGAGTAAAGGTCACCATCTACACAGCGAAGCCGGGCGTCGTCATCGGCAAGGGCGGGTCAGAGATCGAGAAGCTGAAAGCCGAATTGCAGAAGAAGCTCACGAAGAAGCTGATCCTCGATATCAAAGAGATCAAGAGGCCGGACAGGGACGCCCAGCTCGTTGCGGAGAATATTGCCGCCCAGCTTGAGAACCGTATTTCCTACCGCCGTGCGATGAAGTCGACGATGAGCAGGACGATGAAATCCGGGGCGCTTGGCATCAAGGCAGCCGTGTCAGGACGTCTTGGCGGCGCGGACATCGCGCGTTCTGAGTTCTACAGCGAGGGCACTATCCCGCTTCAGACGCTGAGAGCAGATATTGATTATGGTTTTGCCGAAGCAGATACGACTTACGGCAAAGTTGGCGTAAAGGTGTGGATCTACAAAGGCGAAATACTTCCATCTAAAAAAGAAGGGAGCGATAAATAAT
>CAYRKA010000178.1:0-2228 GCA_964424785.1 uncultured Lachnospiraceae bacterium
ACTGAAATGCAAGCATTCCGTGGAGACAGGCTTTTGACCCTGGAATCATAAAATAAGGCATAAAAAAATGGAAACAAAGGGGCTCGAACCCTTGGCCTCCCGCTAGTCAGGCGAGCGCTCATCCCAGCTGAGCTATGTTTCCATGCGGTTATTATAACATATGAAAGGAGAAAATCAACATAAATTTTTGCTATTTTTAAAAATTACGTGCAAATCAGGTGCAACCTTTTGCACGGCCTGCTGCTCTAATGGGTGAAGCAGGAAGAAAATTAAGCGGGGCCTCCTTTGATTCACTGCTTTGGAAGGAGTATTTGATATGGACAGGGAACAATTTGCCGGCCTGGTGCTGGATTCGACTGACAGCCTGTACCGGGTTGCCAGAGGGATACTCAGGCAGGACATGGATTGCGAGGATGCGGTGCAGGAAGCGATCGCGCAGGCGTTTGCGCATCTGCAGTCCCTGAAGCGTGATGAGTACGCGAAAACATGGCTGACGCGTATCCTGATTCATGAGTGCTACAAGATATTGCGAAGCAGGAAACGGACGATTGCATATGAGGAGCTGGAGACGCAGGGAGTGTCTGAGGACAGGAGCTACACGGATCTGTACCAGGCGCTCGAGAGGCTTGATGTGAAGTACCGGCTGACGATTGTGCTGCATTATATCGAGGGATTTTCAGTAGCGGAGATTGCCGGGATGATGCAGACAACGGAAGGAACAGTCAAGAGCCGCCTTCACAGAGGCAGGAACATCCTGCGGCACGCTCTGGAGCAGGAGCAGGAGGAGGTATTGTCATGGAACTGAGGGAAAGGGATCTTGCCAGATATTTACGGGAAAGCTGCCCGGATACGCCGGAGCGCTTCCGCAGGACCGTGGAGCAGGCTGTGGCGGCTCACTGTGGGGCGGAGGGATACGCAGCAGGGACAGGACATGCATCTGCGGAAAGGATGCAGTATGCCGGGGGAAGGCGTGCGGCTGCGGATGGCGCAGCCCGTTCCGGACGGAGGCATACATCGGCAAAGAGGTATCGGAAAGGCCGCCTGACGCGGATTCTGGTGCCTGCCGCCGCGGCACTGGCGATTGGCTGCGGCGCGATTGCTGTGGGCGCGGCGGGGGATTTCTCGTTTGCCGGGCTGCTGGAACGCTGGGGGGTCACGAAGCCGGAGCTTGCCCAGACGGAGCTGGCGTCCGCGCTGGATGTCCCCGGCGCAGAGACCGGGGCACTTTTGCAGGTGCAGGATTATTATATTGACGGGACGAAGCTGATCTTCAGCGCCGTGGCGGGGGATGCCGAGCCGAATCCTGCCTATGGGGAGCTCCAGTCAAAGGACCATGCAGAAATCAACGGCGCGGACTGTATGGTCGAGAGCTTCGGGCTGGACCAGGATTCGGGCGTCTATGTCGGTTCGATCAATCTCCCTGACCTGGGACAGACAGACACGCTCGATGTGAAAATGCGGCTCTATACGGCATCCGGGATCCAGGAGGCGGCGTTTACGTTGGACGGCTCGAACCTGTCCGAGACCAGGAGAGTGCAGGATCAGGAATGCGAAATCACGGGCGGGACTGTCCAGATTAAGGATATCAGTGTATCACCGTCGGAGACGAAGCTGACGCTCCTGTACTGCTTCTCCGGGGAGGGAGCCGATGAGCGCGCACAGAGCTGCTGGGGATTATACAGGATCACGGACAGCTCAGGAAATGAGATCGATACGCTGACCGGAGCCGGGGTCATGGCCATTGGCGACCCATATGAGTCTGACGGAGCGTATTACAGGGAGATCACATTTGAAGGGATCAGCGGCTTCGACGTTGCTGCGGAGAGCCTGCGGTTCGTGCCGTATGAGCCTGAGACGGACAGCGAGGGCAGGGTGATCCCGGATACCGGGACGATGCTGGAGGAGGAAGCGTTCACGGTGATTCTGAAGGAATAAAAGCTGAGTGAAATATTGCGCATCGGAGCTTGATGCGGTATCGTGAAGCTGTGAGACTTTTACTGCAATGGTTGTATAGCAGTAAAAGTCTTATTTTATGATTCCAGGGTCAGAAGCCTGCCTCCACGGAATGCTTGCATTTCAGTGGAGGCAAGGCTTAATGACCCGCCCCGATATGAGCATGAAGTGGTGCGCAAGCGCCACGGGAATGCGAATATTGGGCGGATTGTGGGAGCGTGAAGCGCGGAACAATCCGGGAATCAGCTTTTGACGGGTAAATCATTTTATGCATA
>CAYRKA010000179.1:0-2145 GCA_964424785.1 uncultured Lachnospiraceae bacterium
AGCAGGGGGCTGTGCGTTTCAGCTTCTCCCATTACAACACAGATGAAGAAGTGGATGCTGCGGTCGCGGCGATCCGAGAGCTGGCGGATTGACAGATCCCACGATGGGATGGTTCGTCTTTTTATCCCGGAAAGGACGGCTGGAGTGATGTATCTCTGTCAGGAGATGCCTTGCCGTTTCATCTGGGGACAGGGCAGACGCCGGTTCGGGGCGGGGCGTTAAGCCCGCCCGAAAATGATAGGAATGAGAAAAAGGAGGACACACAAATGAATTTATCAGACTCAAAGAAAAAACTGGCTCTTGCCGGCGTGGTCTGCGGACTTGTAGCGGCGTGTCTCGCAGCGTTTGGCAATCCGGCAAACATGGCGTTCTGCATCGCCTGCTTTATCCGTGATACGGCGGGCGCTTTGGGAATGCATCAGGCGGAGGCCGTCCAGTACGCGAGACCGGAGATCATCGGCCTTGTGCTGGGATCGTTCATAATCTCCGTGGCAACGAAGGAGTACCGTGCTACGGCGGGTTCTTCCACGATGACCCGTTTCGTGCTCGGCATCATTATCATGATCGGCTCGCTCGTATTCCTGGGCTGCCCACTGCGCATGATTATCCGTATGTCCGCAGGCGACTTGAATGCGTGGGTGGCGCTCGTTGGCTTTGCCCTCGGCGTGGCAACGGGCGTATTTGCATTAAAGCGGGGATTCAGCCTCGGCAGGGCGCATGTGGCCAACAAGGCAAGCGGAACCGTGCTCCCGGCGATTATGGTGGGGATCCTGATCCTCGCGCTTTGTACGTCGCTTCTGAAAGCGAGCGAGACGGGACCGGGAAGTATGCACGCGCCAATTCTTATTTCCCTTATCGGCGGGCTTGTGTTCGGCGCATTTGCGCAGAAATCGAGAATGTGCTTCGCAGGAAGCATCCGCGATATTATCTTAATGAAGAACTTTGATTTATTTACCGTGATAGCGGGGCTGTTTGTCGTGATGCTTGTCTTTAATATCGCGACAGGGCGCTTTGTGCTTTCGTTCAGTACGCCGGGGATTATCGCACATTCCCAGCACATCTGGAACATCCTCGGTATGTATACGGTAGGCTTTGCGGCGGTGCTTGCAGGCGGCTGCCCGCTGCGTCAGCTCATCCTTGCCGGGCAGGGCTCTTCGGATTCTGCCGTGACTGTGATGGGCATGTTTTTCGGGGCCGCGCTCTGCCACAATTTCGGGCTTGCGGCGAGCGGAACTGCGGTAAATGCGGAAACTGGCAAGGTAGTAGCGGGTGCGGTACCCCCGGCGGGGCAGGTCGCGTGTATTATCTGTATCATCATTTGCTTTGTCATCGCATTTACTAATAAGCGTGACGAGGCAAAATAACAGTTGCAGGAAAAGCACATACATAGTATTCTAGGAAAGAAGGTACAAGGATATGAAAGAAGTAGATGCAAGAGGGCTGTCCTGCCCGGAGCCGCTGATGCTGACGGCTCAGGCAGTACAGAGCGCGGACGGCGCGGTGAAGGTTCTGGTGACAGAGCCGCACCAGAAGACTAATGTGGAAAAATTTGCCAAAGATCACGGCAAAAAAGCGTCGTCCACAGAAAAAGACGGATATTTTGAAGTGGTGATTGAATAAGTATGAGAAAAAAAGAACTGAAACTGGTGGTGACATTTCACACGACTGCCGATGCGATGGCGATGGAAAAGGCGTGTAAGACCTATGACGTGCCGGGGAGGATCATCCCGGTCCCGCGCGCGATATCGGCAGGCTGCGGGCTTTCGTGGTGCGCTGAGCTCTCCGACAGGGAGCAGATCAGCGAGATGATGAAAAAAGTGGGCATCGAAGAGGAAGAGATGCACGAATGCCTGGTGTAGTGTTACTGACGATGCAGTTTACGTTCTGCCGCTGTCTGGGAAGCCGGTCAGCGGCAGGATGTTCCTGAGTATGTACAGATAAAAATCTAGATTCCCTCCACAAATGTATCCAGCACATGCGGCAACAGCTTGTCGCTGTATTCGGTGAGGGAGAATTTTCCCTTGAACAGAGACCAGTCATAGAGCAGCGCGCGCTCGTACATGGCGTAGATGTCCATCAGCTCTTCGGGTGTGCTGGTGTCCTTGAATTCTCCGGTGCGTATGCCGTCCTCTATAATCTCCGTGA
>CAYRKA010000180.1:0-2080 GCA_964424785.1 uncultured Lachnospiraceae bacterium
ATTTTCGTATTCTGTCCGCATCGGCGGCACCCCGCTTTCTGTTTTCACTTCCAAACATGCCGCTTCAGCGGCACAAACGATCCGGAAAGAACATCAGATGTTCTTTTCACATTTTCACAAACGACGAAAGGTCGATCTCCAGTTCCTTGATCTTTTCCGCCAATGCTTCTGCTACCAGATTGGCGCCATATTCGCTGTAGTGCATATTGAATTCGCCTTTTTCGTCCACACCGTGCAGCGTGGCATACGCGGCATTTATCTGTTCTTCGGTCGCTGCTTCAAAGCTTCCATACTGCTCTGTCACTGCTGCCCGCAGCGCGGCGTCTTCCAGCTCCGTAATGTCAATACAGGGGATCAGGATTCCGTCCGCCGCGTATTCCTCGCTCATGCGGTGGGTAGCCTCTGCCCACGCCGGTTTATCGGAAGCAATGAGAATGACCTTCAGACCGGCATCCAGAGCCGGCTGAATGTAATCATTTTTCATATACCACATATAAGACTCTTCCACATCTGATCCGGCGTACGGATCCGTGTAGAGATCCGGATCGCTGTGAGAATCGTTGTTGCCCATTGCAAAGATCAGATAATCGCCCCATGCCATATTTTCCATTACTGTCTTGTAATTTTCCTCACGCAGATAGCTTCTGGCGCTTCTGCCCGAACGCGCTTCGTTGTACACGGAAGCGGTTTCTTTCAGATAGTTCGACAGGTATACGCCCCATCCCATGATCGGCGTCTGATAATCCGGCGTGTCATGAGAAGAGGCCATCGAATCCCCGATGATCCAGATATTGCCGCTGGCAACAAACGGTTTGCCGGGGAAATACTGCACCTTTCCCTCGTAATAGTCGCGGATCATTTCCGCGTCGGCTGATGTCACAGCGCCGTCTCCGTCCACATCCGCATAGGTACGCAATTCGGGCAGTGATGCCGCATCCGGCAGCAGGTCGTGCGCGATCATCTCTACTGCCATCGCGTCCCGCAGCGTCGCTTTTCCGTCACCGGTCACATCTCCGTATTCTCCGGACACTGCAAGCTGCGGCTTTTCATCATAAGGCTTCTCTGTCTGACTGTACTGCTGTACATAAGCCACCGGCGCATCCAGCTTTACCACGGCGCGCAGTATACAAAGCGCGTCCGCCGCTGAAATGCTGCCGTCTCCATTCACATCCGCCAGCTGTTTTGCCTGCGCATTTTCCGGATCAAATTCTGTCTGCGGATCCAGCGGCAGCTTTACGACATGCTTCAATACAAAAAGCGCGTCAGCTGCCTCCAGCCTTCCGTCCATATTGACATCCCCATAATACAGCACATCCGTCTGCACACCGCTGTAAAGCGTCACTGTTCCGTCCGGCGTCTGCACATTGTCCGTCTCCGTTCCAAATCCGAGCTCTGCAATCTCCAGACTGATCTTTGTCTGCACCTCTTCGTCAGCCATCTTGTTATTGACCGTAAAAACGAGTTGTCCGATCTGTCCGCCAAACAGCTTTGGCGTCGTGTCCGCTGCGCAATAGCCGGAAAATCTGAGCACACCACGATCCTCCTGACGTGCGCCGAGCACCGTTTCTCCAAAGTTCAGCTCTGACTTTTCGATCACCGGCGACAGATCACCGGTTTTGTATGTCACCGTTATGTCCACACAGCTAAAGTCTGCAAATCCATCCGTCAGGATCGGTACCACAATTTCCTTTCCTTTGGATGCTTCATATACCGTGATGTCTCCCGCATAAATGCGGACAGTCTCTGCCTCCGCCGGCAATTCTGTCTGTACATCCTCCGCCGGAACGATCGATGTTTCCTCCTCTATCTGCGTCTCCGCAGCGTAAACAGCCGGTTCTGTTCCCGCGTATACACCTGCTGCCAGCATCACTGCCGCCAGCGCAGCCGCGACTGCCTTGTTTTTCCTTTTCTTCATAATATTTCCTGTTCCTTTCTTTTTATACTTTTGTTTCAATTCGTTGACACTTTATCAAACCAAATCCGCCGTTGTTTTCCTTTTGTCCGTATTGTACCAAATCTTCACACAAAAAACCAGTCTTGCGGGCTTGCATTTCTTCCTTATTTCATATAAACTATAAAC
>CAYRKA010000181.1:0-2050 GCA_964424785.1 uncultured Lachnospiraceae bacterium
CCATGCGGCTCTGGTGCATTTTCAGCAACAAAAAAACTGCGCAAAGGAACCTGAAATCCATTTTACGCAGTAGCGGAAGCGATACCCGTAACGCGGAGATACTCCTTCGTTCACACAAAGTCCTTCCCATCATGTGACACTTAACGTACTGTATCTTCTCTACCATGAACAGATCATGTTAAAGGTGTCAGTCGAATCGAGCCGGGAAGAAGCATTCTGACCTGCTCGCCTGCGCCAGGGCGGCAGCGGCTCCGCCGCTGAAATACCATACCGCCCTGCGTGCATAAAAAGGACAGCATCTGTATGATATAAAATGCTGCCCAGACGGTCGACAAAACTATTATTTTGATTACCCTGTGGTACTCCACTGATCCGTCAGCAATCAAAACCTTTAACTGCGTGTAATTATAGCAGTCGGGGAACCGGTTGTCAAGATGGAAATCGCAAATTTTGTGAAATTTTTGTCATAAGCTCTCTTTCGCATACAATGATTTACCCGTCAAAACCTGATTCGCGAAATGATGACGAGTGACGGTTCCGACTCGTCAGTAAAATAAAAACTGACCGGGCGAAGAAATCCGGCGAGGTTGACTCCAACTGGTCGACCTCGTTTTTTTGTGCGCAGGCTAGCGAAAGGAATATTGCTGCTGACGCAGCTCACCTTCTTTCCAAAATGCCCATACGCGGATACTCGTGCAAGCGTTCTTAAATAACCTTACGCTTCGCTTGCCTGTTTCCGCGGCAGCACATATCAAAAATCCTCAGCGATGCCCGCATCGCCTACGTTTTTTGATATGCACTCCCACGAAAACATTCTGCGCGAATCGTTAAGGTATTTAATTTCGCTTACACCAAGTCGTAATCCACATCCAACAGATACAAGAGAGTTTTTCTTAAATTGTCTCCCCTGTCACAATCTCATATGGCAGGATCACGCTGTGTCCGTCAGTGCTCCCTGATTCCATCAGTTCAAACAGCAGCCCAACCGCAGCTGTTGCCACTGCATTTACTGAATTTGAGACAGTCATCAGCCTCGGGGAGACGTACTCGAGTGTGTCGATATTGTCAAAGCCCGTAATCCCGTAGTCACGTGGCGCTTCCAGGCCGTCGGCGTGCAGGCGTTTCATGATATCCAGTGCAAAGCTGTCAGCCGTACACAAAAAAGCTGTCCTGATCCCGTCGGCAAGCTGCCCTTTCACATACTCCAGGTACGACCAGCCATCCAGGCAGGCGGCCTGAACCTGCGGGTATGCGCCGCACGCCTCAAAAAAGCCTGAAAGGCGTTCCTCATGAACCGAAACATTACGGATGCCCTTCGCCGCCAGCGGCGGGCAGACATACACCACTTTGCCATAGCCGCGTCCCAGCACACGGCTCGTTATATCACGCATCGCTGCGCGCTGGTCGATCCCGACAAATGGAATCCCATCCGCGATGCGGTTATCCACCGATACCACGGGGACGCCAAGCCCGGACAGGAATTTCCGGTACTCCTCTCCCGCATTTACAGAGGATACGATCAGCCCGTCCACATGGTATGCGGCAAGCCGCATGAGCTGCTTCTGCTCAAGCTCGCGGTCGTCGCCGTGAAGCATGATATTCATGCAATAGCCTCGCCTGTTCATCTCCGCGCCGATCACCCCGAGCATTCCCGAAAAATAGCGGTTCTTGACATCCAGCACGACGATGCCGATATTATAAGTACGCCCCTTGACCAGACCCCGTGCCAGCAGGTCAGGCCGGTAGTCATGCTCCTTTGCCGTGCGCAGAATCAGTTCCTTCGTGTCAGGATTAATCCGTCCGACGCCGCTGAGCGCCCGGTGTACCGTCGTACGTGAAACGCCGCAGAGATGTGCCAGATCCTTCGTTGTAATTCCCACCGTGTTCCTCCTGAATAAAGCGGCAACACATTTCTTTTTGCCGCGTAATTTCAGTCCGAAAACAATCTTTCCCGAACTGTCAGATCAATTTTAACACGTATTTCAGAAATTGACACGTATTTTATGATTCCAGGGTCAAAAGCCTGTCTCCACGGAATGCTTGCATTTCA
>CAYRKA010000182.1:0-2044 GCA_964424785.1 uncultured Lachnospiraceae bacterium
TTTGCACAGACAGACGAATATCTGCGTATAGAGCTTCCGGCAGAAAAACCATGCAAGTATGCATACGCACTCAAAATCCAGTAAATGAAAATAAATGATTTGCTTAAAAAACGCTGCTTTCCGCTGCGGAATCCGGTTCCACAGGGAAAACAGCGTTTTTCTTTTGCTTTTTCGGGATTACTGTTCCCGCAGCATTTTTCTGCGGTTTTCCGCAAATACCCGGCTGATCAGATCTGTCTCCTCATACCGGTACCGGCAGCTTCCCATCCGGTCATACACCATCTGCATCCGATCCGGCGAGGACGGTGCGTTTTCCACAAGCAGACGTTCCAGCACCGGATCGTCCAAATCCCATAAACGGCTGACAAACGTATATGCATAGGAAAATGCATCCTGCACACCATACTGCGCAAGCCGTTTTTTCAATACCGGAAGATGCTCGTCTTTGATCGCCTCCTGCCAGAATTTCAACAGATCCACCAATCTTTGCAGGCTCAGATCCGTACCTGCTTCAACCCGTTCAAGCGATGTGGCCTCAAAATAGAATCGCATACACAGATGCAGCAGAAAATCCACACGGTCGAGCGTATACAGCTTCCCATCCTTCGTGATGATTGCCGGATATTTATGAGAGAGCATCCGTGCAGCCAGCGACTGTTTTTGTTCGTCCGCGGCAGGATCGTCCGGATGCATCGGCGCTTTGTCGGCTGTGTAGGTGATCTGCACGATCTGATAGCGGTGTGTCCACGTATCCGTCATATTGTAAAATGGAGTGATCTCACCCATGCTTTCCCACATATCCGTGATTTCCTCCGATGTGTCCGGTTCCCATTCGCAATGTGCATAATGTCCCTGCTGATACCGCCTGATATGTAAAATCTCCTTCAGTGCCGAAAGATGCTCCGGATTGATCAGAATATCTACATTCTCGGCGGTACGGGTTCCGCGCTTATAAACGGACGGCGCATATGCACCGCTCAAAAGCGCATAGGGGAATTCCGCATTCTGCAGCACGATCGCCAGAAATCCGAGATCTCTGTTGTACATTTTGCTGCGATAGCATGATTCCTCATACAGATCCTCCAGCGCGTTGCACAGCGCCCTGCCAAAACAGTCCTGCAGTCCGTAGTCGGCCATCTGCACATAAGCGGCAGCCGCCACACGGTGCATAGCAAGCTTTCCGAGAATATAGCTTTGGCTGCAGCCCGGCGCAAGCGCTCTGATGACATCCGCGCAAAAATCCCTGCCCTTCAGCAGCTCCAATATAAGCCGCTGCTCCGCGCGAAACGGACATGTCTGTCCGTCCGGCGTTATCTCCGGCGTTATTTGTGACTTCATCTTCTGCCTCATCGCCTGATTTCTTTTTCGAGTGAAACCCGCAAACGCTTCGCTTATTGCTCGTCAAAAAACCGGCGCTTTACTATTTTTTATAATATCATTATTATCAGTTTAAAAAAAATAAAGCTTTACGGGCAGAGGATCCAGTCTGTTACCCAGTACCCATTGGACGCATTGTACAGTCTTCTGTAGCGTTTCCCGTCTACTTCCCTAACACACCAGATCAGCCGATCCGCCTGCGGTTCTGAAACCTCATCCTCCTTGACTGCCGCTTGCGCCGCGACTGCCGGTGCACTGACCGACGCCATCTGCAGACCACCGACAAGCGTCAGCGCCGCCATTCCTACGAGCGCCTTTGCCTTCCAATTTCTTTTCATTGTTCGTTTTCCTCCATTTCTTCTAAATTGTTGTATATGACCACGTCCGGAAACGGACGCAAATCATCTGTCGTAAACCAATAGCTTCCGTCTATGTACACATCATACTGCTCTCCGTTTTTGATCAGTACCGTATTGTCTTCTTCTAACCACTCATCTTCGTCCCGGACATTCGCCTGTTCTACACTATACTGTTCGAACACAACGGTATAGCTTCCAAGCAGCAGGCATACAAGAAACACCGAAACCACGAGCTGCAGCCAACGCCTTTCCGTCCGCTTTTCGGAAAGAATCTGCAGCCGTTTCTTCAGCTGCTTTTTGTTCTTTTC
>CAYRKA010000183.1:0-2043 GCA_964424785.1 uncultured Lachnospiraceae bacterium
AGCCGATGCTGGCGCGCGGCGAGCTGCACTGCATCGGTGCGACGACGCTTGATGAGTACCGCAAATATATTGAGAAGGATGCCGCGCTCGAGCGCCGGTTCCAGCCTGTCATGGTCGATGAGCCGAGCGTCGAGGATACGATCTCGATCCTGCGCGGCCTGAAGGAGCGCTATGAGGTGTTCCACGGCGTGAAGATCACGGACAGTGCGCTCGTGGCGGCCGCAACGCTGTCCCACCGCTACATCTCCGACCGTTTCCTGCCGGACAAGGCGATTGACCTCGTCGATGAGGCGTGTGCGCTGATCAAGACAGAGCTTGATTCGCTGCCGACAGAGCTCGACGAGCTGCGCCGCAGGATCATGCAGATGGAGATCGAGGAGGCAGCCCTGAAGAAGGAGACAGACCGCCCGAGCCAGGAGCGCCTCGAGGCACTGCAGCGCGAGCTGGCCGAGCAGCGGGATGAGTTCAACTCACAGAAGACCCAGTGGGACAATGAGAAAAAGGCGGTTGAGAACCTGCAGTCCCTGCGGGAACAGATCGATGCGATGAACAAAGAGATCGAGCTGGCACAGCGCGAGTACAATCTGAACAGGGCCGCCGAGCTGCAGTATGGCGAGCTGCCGAAGCTGCAGCAGCAGCTAGCCATCGAGGAGGAGCGGGTCAACAGCCGCGATATGTCACTTGTGCATGAGAGCGTGACCGAGGAGGAAATCTCGAGGATCATATCAAGATGGACCGGCATCCCGGTTGCGAAGCTGACACAGGGCGAGCGTGCGAAGATCCTGGCGCTCGACGAAGAGCTGCATAAGCGCGTGGTCGGCCAGGATGACGGCGTGACTAAGGTGACAGAGGCAATCCTGCGCTCCAAGGCCGGGATCAAGGATCCGACGAAGCCGATCGGCTCGTTCCTGTTCCTCGGGCCGACGGGCGTCGGCAAGACGGAGCTCGCCAAGGCGCTCGCGGAGAATCTTTTTGATGATGAACAGAACATGGTGCGGATCGATATGAGCGAGTACATGGAGAAGCATTCGGTATCGCGTCTGATCGGGGCGCCTCCGGGATACGTCGGCTATGAAGAAGGCGGCCAGCTCACAGAGGCAGTCCGCAGGAAGCCTTACTCGGTCGTGCTGTTTGACGAGGTGGAAAAGGCTCACCCGGATGTGTTCAACGTGCTGCTGCAGGTGCTGGACGATGGCCGCATTACGGATTCGCAAGGCCGCACCGTCGACTTCAAAAATACGATCCTGATCATGACGTCAAATATCGGCTCACAGTTCCTGCTGGATGGGATCGAGCCGGATGGCAGTATCCGCCAGGAGACGCAGGATCTGGTGATGGAGCAGCTCCGTTCAAGCTTCCGCCCGGAGTTTCTGAACCGCCTCGACGAGATTATCATGTTCAAGCCGCTGACGAAGGAGAATATCGGCTGCATCATTGACCTGATGGTCGCCGACCTGAACCGCCGCCTCGCGCCGCAGGACATCAGCATTGAGCTTGATGAAGCTGCGAAGGCTTACGTGATCGACGGCGGGTATGACCCGGTATACGGCGCAAGGCCGCTGAAGCGTTATCTCCAGAAGAATGTCGAGACGCTCGCCGCCCGCCTGATTCTTTCCGGCAGGGTCGGTATCGACGATACGATTGTCTTTGGCGTGAAGGATGGCATGCTCACGGCGGATGTGCGCGTGAAGGCGGAGATTGTGGAGTGAGAAAAACTGCTGTAAATTATTAAGAAATAAATTCTTCTGCTCCGGGTTCTTAAGGCAGTCTGAAAAGAAAATATGGATCATTGTAGAGCTGCGATAATAGATGTAAGGTATCGGAATAGTAGAAGGAAGGTTATGGAAAAGGAAAGGAGGCTTTCGTATGGCATTGCCGCAGGATCCGATTATGCTGCTCAGCTACGTGAACACGCAGCTGCGTGACAATTATGCGTCTCTGGACGACCTCTGCTCGTCACTTGATGTTGCCCGCGATGAGCTGGAGACAAAGTTAAAGACTGCTAATTATGAGTATGATGCGGAGAAAAATGCATTTGTATGA
>CAYRKA010000184.1:0-1887 GCA_964424785.1 uncultured Lachnospiraceae bacterium
CCTTTGCCGCGATCTCCGTAATCGGGGACATCACGGTTTCCTGAGCGATTTCAATATCTGATTTGAATCCCATTTAAAAACTCCTTTCTTGAAAAGGATCCTGCTCCGCAGGATCCCCCGCCTGCGGCGGGATGTTGCCATTGCGCTGATGAGTCCATAATAAACGAATCATTGCATAATTTCAATTAATTTCCGAAAAAATTGTTATACATTACCCGTTACTTTTCAGGCCGGACAGTTTTCGGAGGACTCGATTCGGGCGGCTGTTTACAGTTTCTTCATTGTATTGAGCAGCACATCGCAGACGACAACCAGATCCTCAGGGTGGAAAGCCGCCGGGAAATTGTCGCTGAACAGGATCTGCGAAGACGGTGGGAACTCATCGTCCCCCGCCCATAACAAAAGCTGTACATAATATCCGGGAAAAACCTCGGCCTGGTAGCCTGCGTCCCCGGCCTGCACACGCTGCGCGCCCATCGCTTCCATCGCCCGGCAAAAGGTATCCAGGCGGTTCCCGTAGCCAAAGGCAAGCCTCTGCATACAGCGCCCGTTAAACTGGCGGTAATAGACTTCTCCCCACGGCACGTCCCGGTATGTCAGGAACTTCCCAGTACCCTGAACCGCCGCGCCCTCCAGCAGATAACGCACAGCGAGGATTTTTGCAGCATTCTGTTCCAGAAGAGGCGCGCATCCATACCTGTCATCAAGGCAGGCCACATCAAAATCCGGAAAGCCGACCTCGTATTCCCTCCCGTAAAATGAAAGGCGGAACACATGGCGGCCGGCATCGTACGGAATACCTGTGCGTTCTGCCAGCTCCGCCGGGCTGGCTGTCCGGTACTGCTCAAGATAATGTGCAAGCGGCACCAGTTCTTTATTATTGGTTTTTTCATGTTCCAATGTCATCCGCGCGATACTCCTTTATCAATACTTCCTGATTCCCGCAGGCAGCAAGCCGGACAGCCATGCCAGGTGCGGGAGCCAATACACTGCTATATCCCGTTGTCTACAGCATAGCCTATGATTTAAACGTCAGGGACGGGAACAGCGTCGCATCTGTATGAGGCAAAAAGCATGAGGCGACAAACTCATCCATATAAGTCGGCTCGTTTGACAGCTCCAGATACGTCATATTGTGGGCGATCTCATGCACCTTGCGCTCTGCCATATTTGACTGCAGCATCGTGTAAGCGCCGGAGAGCGATGAGTTCCCGATATAATGGAACTTCTCAGTTGGGATATCCGGGAACATACCGATATTGACCGCGTTTTCCATATTGATCCCGCTGCCGATGCCGCCCGCCACATAGACATCGTCAATCATATCGACGGTAAAGTCCAGTGAGTTCAGCATCACGCGGATCGCAGAGAAAATCGCGCCCTTCGCGCGCATGAAATTGTCGATGTCAACCTCGTTGATCTCCACATCCTTGACCGACACGGCATCCTCCCGAAACACGAGCACATAGCTGCCCATCCCGTATTTGTCATGGCGGATGCGCTCACCTTCGCGGATGAATTTGCCCTTCGGATTGATGATGCCGCAGCGGAACAGTTCGCTGATCAGGTCGATAATACCGGAGCCGCAGACGCCCGCTGCTTTCTGACCCTCATCTCCGATGATAGACAGCGTCGGCTCCATCGTCTCCCTGTCGATCGTACACGCTTCGACAGCGCCATCCGTCGCACGCATCCCGCAGCTGATATCGCCGCCCTCGAACGCGGGTCCGGCAGAGCATGCGCAGCTCATCATGAATTCCTCATTGCCAAATACAAGTTCTCCGTTCGTGCCAAGGTCGATGAACAGCGACATCGTCGGCCTGTTCCAGATACAGCTCGCGAACGTGCCGGCTGTGATATCGCCGCCGACGTAGCTGCCGATATTCG